>JAYVSP010000925.1:0-3814 GCA_043775215.1 Planctomyces sp.
CTATTCGTCACCCAGGGCTTCGCCCTGGGCTATCGAGTTGCACCCCTTTGGGGCGAAAAACAAGACTGCGCAACTTCACAAAGCACAAGCGAAGCTGTCGTTGAAGAAAACGGCTTCGCTTGCGCTTCAGGCTTCAATTCCTCGGCAAATTCGAGAGGTGCATCCCTTTCGTCCTCGAAATGCGCAACTTCAAAACTGACGCTTCGGGTTGGTGTGCGCGTGCGTCCGGGTTTGGAAGACTGCTTGTGGCGATCTTTCGCAGCGGCGTACATTCTCGTTCATGACTCCTCTTTATCGCGTTGAGCTTGATCGCTACTCCGGCCCGCTGGACCTGCTGCTGTTCTTGGTGCGGCGGAATGAGTTGGATTTACTCAACTTGCCCATCGCGACGATCACGTCGCAGTTTCAGAAGTTCTTGGCGGCCTTGCAGTTTTTGGATCTCGATCTGGCCGGCGATTTTGTGGTGATGGCCAGCTCGCTGATCGAAATCAAAAGCCGCTTGGTTCTGCCTAGCGTCGAAGAGGAAGAGGTTCCCGTTGAGACGAACGACGACCCGCGCGGCGGATTGATTCAGCAACTGCTCGAATACAAGAAGTTCAAGGAGGCCGCTCAAGCATTGGAAGAGCGAGCGGCCGAGTGGCGAGAACGATATCCGCGTTTGAGCAATGAACGGCCAGATGCCGCGCGCGACGCGAGTTCTGACCGGATCAAAGGAGTCGAGTTGTGGGACTTGGTCAGCGCGCTGAGCCGCGTGCTCGAACGTAGGGTGATCGAGGAAGAATCGAAAATCCGCTACGACGACACGCCGATCTCGGTCTATGTCGAGCAAATCGGTGCGAAAGTACGGTCGGCGGGCAAAGCAGCGTTCACCGCGCTGTTCGATAACTCTTCGCAGCGCAGCCGCATCATCGGCATTTTTTTGGCGATCTTGGAACTGTTGCGTCATCACAGCTTCCGAGCAGAGCAAGCGGGCGACTTCGGCGAAATCTGGATTCTGCCTCCGGCGGAAGAGGAAGGTGGGGAGGTGGGGTGATGGGGAGGTGGGGCGACGGTCTCGCGTCATCACCCCACCTCTCCACCTCCCCACCGCCCCACCGCATTCATCACTCGTCCGCCGGCGTCGCCGGCTCCGGGGCCGAGTTCGATCACCCAGTCGGCACAGTGAATGAACTCCGGCCGATGCTCGATCACGATCAGCGAGTGGCCGACGTCGACCAATCGCCGAAAGCATTCCAGCAGGACCGCGACGTCGGACGGATGCAGACCGGTCGTCGGTTCGTCCATCAAGAAGAGTGTTCGAGTACGCGAACTGCTCGACAACATCGTGGCCAGCTTGAGCCGTTGGCATTCGCCGCGTGACAGTGTGCTGGCCGATTGTCCCAACGGGAGATAACCGAGACCGACATCTTTGAGATGTTTCAATCGTCGCTGCAATTGCGGTTGGCCTCGAAAGAACGTGAATGCTTCGGCGGCTGAAAGGTTCAGCACTTCGGCAATCGACAGCCCGCGCAGCTTCGCGTCCAACACCTGGCTCTGAAATCGGGAACCGTGACACTCCGGGCAAACGACCGACAGATTCGCCAAGAACTGCATATCGATTTCGACGGCACCCAGCCCACGGCAGCGCGGGCACCGTCCTCCCTTCGCAGCATTGAAACTGAAGTGTCTCGCCGTGAAATTCTGCACTTTGGCTTCCGTCGTTTCAGCGAAGAGTCGTCGCATCTCGCTGAGTAAATGCAGCATCGTCGCAGCATTTGCTCGAGCCGAACGCCGAATCGGGGCCGAGTCGAGAAACACCACCGCGTCGATTTGTTCAACGCCACTCAAGGCCGCGACTTTTCCGACCGGTTCGACAGTGCAGGAGATTCCGAACCGCTGACACAGCGCGGGATAAAGCGTGTGCTGAATGAGCGAACTCTTGCCGCTGCCGCTGACGCCGGTCACGGCACACAACACGCCCAGCGGAAACTCGACCGTCACGTCTTTGAGGTTGTGCAAGGTCACTCCTTCCAGCCGTAGCGTTCCGTGGGGCAGGTTTCCAACCTGCCCGTTTGCAGCGTGTTGCTCCCGCTTATTCGCACCCGATGCGGCAGATTGAAAACCTGCCCCACGGTCGGCAGTCCCATGAAACACAATCCGTCCGCCGTCGCGGCCAGCTCCGGGGCCGAGTTCGATCACTTCGTCCGCTGCCTCAATGAACGTGCGCTGGTGTTCGATCACGATCACCGTATTACCCGCTTGTTGAAGTCGTCGGAGTGCGGCCAACACACGCGGCTGTTCGCTGGGATGCAATCCGGCAGCCGGTTCGTCCAGCACATACATCGCGTTGTCCAGACGTGTGGCCAGCATGCCGGCCAAGCGAATTCGTTGCCGCTCGCCGCGCGACAGGGTTCTCGGCGAGCGTCCCAGAGAGAGATAGTCCAATCCCAGTTCGGCCAGCGTTCGCAAACGGGCTGACAATTCCTTGATGGCACTCGCGACCAGAATTCTGTTCGCGTCCGACGCCGCGCCCGCAATGTCATCGATGAACGACGACAGGTCAGCAATCGGCATCGAACGCAGTTCGACGATGGTCGGTGACGTCACACGTCCCAGCCGCACGCTACGGCCGAACGGCGACAACCGCGAACCGTCACACGTGGGACAGCTCCGCCGGTGGCCGTCACGTTCGATGGACCCGAAACCACCGCACTCTGAACAGGCTCCGAGGGGACTCTCGAAGCTGAACGAATCCGGTTCCACCAGCGGAAACTCAACATCGCAGTCAAAGCACAAGAGCCGCCGTGAGAACCGAGCGAGCTGCCAGACTCGCCCATCCCATTCAATCGGAATGCCGGTCACCGGCTGGTTCGGCAGCGACTCCCACAAGACGATGCAACGCTCGCCGCCGTGCTGAAAAGCTTGCTCGGCGCTGTCAAGGATTCGCGCCGCCGGAGTTTTCCCCGCGATCAGTCGATCGACGACGATCAGGACGAGGGAGTTTTGATTTGGGATTTTGGATATTGGATTTGAACGGTCTGTCGCTTCCGTTTTGAAATCTGAAATCTGAGATTTGAACTCCGACGGGTCGATCGTTCGCACGAATCCCAGCTTCCGCCACCTGGCGATCGCCGTGTCGGTATTCTCCGTCGGAAAGGTCACGACAAACCGCGTTCCGTCGGGCCATGCCAGCAATTCGCGGCAGACATCGTCGGGTGTCTGTGCCTTCAGCGGCGAATGGCAATGCGGGCAGAATGCCTGCCCCAGTCGAGCAAACAGCATCCGCAGCAAATCGTCGGTCTCAGTGATCGTGCCGAGGGTGGCTCGCGCGTCGAACGAGCCTTCACCTCGAAGGGCGACAGCAGGAGGCAGATGTTCGATCGCGTCGGCATCCGGCCGTTCGATCCGTTCTAGAAACTGACGGGCCGACGGCGCGAAGGTCTCGATATACCGCCGCCGCCCTTCGGCCACGAGCGTGTCGAACGCCAAGCTGCTCTTGCCCGCTCCACTGACACCGGTAATCGCGATCAGTTTGCCCAGCGGCAAACGGACGTCAATCCCCTTCAGGTTGTGGACGCGAACACCTCGCAGTTCAATGTGCGACATGCCGCGAGAATAGCAGCAAAGCTCTTCGATGTCCGCAGTTCACCTCTACGATCATCGCTTCACCGCGGTGAGATTTTCATTCATCGCGCAGAAGTGATGAGCGCAAAGAAGACGAACTGCATGACCTGCAATCGCGGATTTCTTCCCGTAAGGATCGGCTCAGAAATTACTGTCGGGATTGTCGTCTTTCGCTCCGCGAAAGAACGTTCTTTCGCGGAGCGAAAGACGA
>JAYVSP010000926.1:0-3446 GCA_043775215.1 Planctomyces sp.
GCAACCGCAAGATGCCGCGGCGTGGGATCGATTCGTCGCGTTGTACTCTCCCATGCTGTTCGCGTTCGCTCGCCGAGCGGGGATGAATGACAACGATGCGGCCGACGTTGTCCAGGACATCTTCTTGGTCCTGATGGCCGAGCTTCCCCGATTCGAATACGACGCGGCCCGCAAGAACTTTCGCGGCTGGCTGAAGACCATCACCGTCAACAAATGCCGCGAACACCAGCGCCGCCGAGTTATCGCCGCCGGTATAGGTGGAGACGGAGATGGCCTAAGCAGTGTTGTGGATGACGCCATTGTCGAAGCGTTTTTTGAAGGCGATGACCGCCAGCATGTTCTCGCTCAAGCTCTCCGCTTGATGCAGTCCGACTTCGAGCCGCAAACCTGGCAAGCCGCCTGGTTGGCCCTGACCACCGACCGCACCGCCGCCGACATCGGCCGAGAACTCGGCCTCGCCGAAGCCTCCGTCTGGGTCGCCAAGTCCCGCGTCCTCCGCAAGCTGCGCCAGGAAATGGCTGGGATGTGGGACTAATAATCGACTTCGCGATTCTCTTGCGATTTGCTGTTAGGCACGAGAGACCTTGCGCATACCACCAGGTGAAAAGCACAACGGCCAATGTTTGAGCCGTTGGCAGCAACCCGTTTTGTTGGCCGCCGACGGGATGTCTGGAACGTGAGCGACCGACGATTCACACTGGAGTGACCATGCAAAACGCCATGACCGAAAGCGCAAAAGAGCAAATGGAAGATGCGGAAAAGTTGAAAATGAAAAACGCGGCCAAAGAGCGAATGCAATTCGTCTTTGAATTCGTCAAAACCATGTCCAGTCTCGCTTCTGCGATCGGTGTTCTTATCGCGGCAGGCAGCTTGTTGTTGCAGAAGCGATCTTGGGAAGATTACCACGAGCGAGCCCGATCTGAGCGGGCCATTAGCCTGCTCGCCGACTTCTCGAAGGCCCTGAATCCTGCGACTCGCGCCGCACAGAAGCTCGAAGGCAACTTGGGCGCTGACAACCTGGCAAAGCTCAAGAATGGCGAGTCCTTCTCCATTGATGTTGTTTACGTTCCATTACTTCAGGCTGCGATTGGCGAAATCAAGTTGTCTGGCAAGAGAGATCGGCTTTTTGGCATTGGATCGTTCATCGTGCGGAAAGAGTACTACGAACTCACCCCGCTCGAAAGTTTTACGCTGCGTTGGCAGATCGCATCCTACTTGAACGCTGTTGAAGTCGTCTGTCAGGCCAGGAAATCGGGTGTTGCAGACGCAACGATCATCGACGCGGAATTGCGCGGCATGTATGACAAATCTAACCGCTACAACTTTTGCGAAAACTATCGTCGCGCCGTCGAGGGAAACGACCACCTGCATTACCCCGCCATCCATCACTTCGTGAGTCAAATCTTGGGAGATCCAACGCCCATCAATCACATTGGTGGCTCATCCGTAGCGTATCGCTGAGCGCTGTCGACATCGCAAATCAATGGCTTGCGATCCAATAAATTTTGTTGAATGACCAACGGGATGAATCGCATCCTGCTGGTCATCTCTATATTTGCACTCATTTTTTCATTCGCCACTGTCATTTTCGAACAACTTGCCAGATTACTGTGAGGCATCGACAAGTCCACGCATACGTGACAAGCCGCCTGGCTGACTCTAACACCGACCGCACATCAAGGTCAGCACTACTACTCGATGGGCTTTGTCGATGGCCCCAGTCTCGCTCAACGATTGTAAAGCGGCCCGATGGCGGTGGGTGATGCTGCCGAGTTGCTCGCGGGGGTGGCGGACGCCGTGCAATTCGCTCACGAGCGGGGCATCATCCATCGCGACCTCAAGCCGGCCAACGTGCTGTTGGCCGACTCGGGTGAATTGAGCGCGACGGGGAGCGGATCGTCACGAAAGAAAGTCGCTCGGCGAGGCGGTCCAACACCCACGCCGGAAACTTCGGAGGGCACCTTGACCTCGTGCGCGGCAACGGATTCCACGAAGAAGTACCCCAAATCGGGCAGGAAAAGGGGTCAGGGCGTCAGGGCTCTTTGTTTTCGTTCTTTGTTTTCGTCGTTGGACAGAACATCGCCCGCTGATTGCTGACTGGGCAACATACCGGCCCAACAAATTCGGTCGACTGGTCAGCGTCGTCCGGCATTTCACTTTCCGGGACCGGGCATTAGGTTTTTTGTGCGTGGGCGGGCGCTGCATCCTGGCGGGAAGACTCGCGTGGCGGCACGGACACTGTCGCGCCCAAAGCGATTCCCAAGCGATCGAGGACATCGGAACGGAGCGTGCGGACGCCTTGCATCCATTCGCTTAAGTCTTGTGAGTCGAGGCCAACGTCCTTGGCGAGCTGGTTCACGGTGCGCCGTCCCGCATGGATCGCACGGCGCAATGAGCCGCTGATGGATGTTTCGGCAGCCGCTTCACGCAGGCGGTCCCATTGCTCGGCGGTGGCCTGGGGATCCTCGGTGTCCCATTCGCGACGGATGTTCGTTATCCGCTCGGCGGAGATTTCGGTTTTCGTCATGTCTTACTTCTTTCGTTTGCGAGGGACTTCGTAGGCTGTTCGTGGAATCACTGTGATCCCGTCCTCCAACAAGTCATAGGCGCAGAAAATGAACCGGCCGTCGGCGATTTCACCGAAGACAGCCGGCGATCCACTGCCCGCGCTGATGTCGCGCCCTTCAGGATTCTCGACCACGTCTTCAAAATCTTCCGGCGCGATGTCATGTTCCGCCAAGTGTTCGACAATTTCATCCGTCCAGATGAATTCATAGTACATAATCGGTCCCCGTGGTTTGGCCGATTGTACCACACGCGGGATGATTCGTTGCAACTTGGGCCAGACTGACCCCTTTTGCTCCCGTTTGCCTTCCAAGCGTCGGATCTCGTCCGCGTCGGGTCGGGTCTCTTTTGCCGAAAACGCATCCGCTGATCGCAGCCCATGTCGGGGAGGATGAGTTGAAGTCATTAGGATCTTCGACTGGGCGCGCAACGTCGAACTGCGACGCCTGAATTTCCCGGCCCCGTCGGGAGCCTGGTCCCTCACCCCGACGGCCAACACCTCGCCAACGGCAACGGCACGGTTTACATCCTGCCGGAATTGGCGAAGCATTCCCAGCCGAAGCCATAGATGCTACTGCGGCCGGACTGCGGCAGACGTTTGATCGCGGTCTCGAAGACTTGGGTCTCTCGGCCAGCGAGGTTCGACAGCTTCAAACTCTGGTCGATGCAATCAATGCCTTTGACTCAGCAGAAGCCACCGACGCAAAGACGAGGTTGGATCAACGCTACTTCGCGCTGCTGCAGCGGGAGATCAACCAATCCAAGCTGACGGAGCCAGATCGCGAGCGACGCGACGCGGCGTTGTCCGTGCTCGCAGCGCGGAATGCCGAGCAATCCCAGCAACTTCAGGAGGTGCTTCGCAAGCGGCTCGGCGGTTGGGA
>JAYVSP010000927.1:0-2347 GCA_043775215.1 Planctomyces sp.
ATCCGATCTCTCGGTGACATCGACTGACAGCACCGAGCCTCGGCCCGAAATCGTCCACCGCACCGGGACGACACCCTATTCGAGAACCGATTCCGAAGCTGTTTCCTCGCGCGACCGTGATGGTCAGGAGGCTCAACGGTTGGTCCGCCTCGGCCTGAGAATGGGTGCCGCGCCCGACATCCGCTCACTGTCGGAAATCGTCTTGGACGGACTGTTCGAGGTGACTTCCGCCGACATCGGTGCGGTGCTGTTATTCCCGCTGGAGCAGATGAACCATTCACCTTCGGCGAGTCAATTGGAGTTGGTCGCCTACAAGTCGCTCGATTCTCGCCCGTTTGAACGAACATCGGACTATCTTTCAGGAGTTGTCTTGGAAACACGTGTTGCGGTCGTCGCACAAGACGTGAACGCCAATGATCGCTTCAAGACCAGCGACAGCCTGCGTGCCATGCGAGCCGAGAGCATCATCTGCGCGCCGATTCGATCAAGCAACAGTTTGTTCGGAGTGATTCAACTCTACTCGACGAACCCCGACAACCGCCTTGACCCGGACGACTCCGAATATGCCTTAGCCGTCGCAGATCAGATGGCCTTGGCTTTGGAGCGAGTTCTCGAACGAAATCGTTTGGCCGCCGGACTGGCTCGGGTGGAGACCGAAAACCAAACTCTGCGCGAGCAACTTCAGATTGAGACCGAACTGATTGGTGATAGCGATTCCATTCGTAAGCTGCGTGAGCGAATCCTACGAATCGCCCCGACAGGTGCCACTGTGCTGATCCGCGGGGAAAGCGGTGTCGGCAAGGAGTTGGTGGCGCGTGCGATTCACGAACATAGTACTCGGAAGAACGGCCCGTTCGTCACGATGAATTGCGCCGCACTCAGCGAGAGCCTGCTGGAAAGCGAACTTTTTGGCCACGAGAAGGGGTCCTTCACCGGTGCCATCGGTCGCAAAATGGGGAAGTTCGAGCAGTCACACTCAGGGACGTTATTCCTGGATGAAGTGGGAGAGATGAGTCCGGCCATTCAGGCGAAGTTTTTGAGAGTCTTGGAAGGTCATCCATTTGAACGCGTGGGAGGTGGGTCCGAAGTGAAGGTCGATGTTCGAGTGGTCGCGGCAACGAATCGCGATCTCGAACGTTCGGTCGAGCAGGGGCACTTCCGCAAGGACCTTTATTTCCGGTTGCAGGTGATGGAACTCATGGTTGAGCCACTGCGAGATCGCAAGTCTGACATCACGATCTTGGCGAAGCACTTCGTAGAACGCTCTGCCAAGAGGGTCGCCAGCCTTGTGACAGCGATCTCCCCAGCCGCGATCTCGACGCTCATCAACTATCCTTGGCCGGGAAATGTGCGTGAGCTTCAGAACACCATTGAACGTGCCGTAATCCTGTGTACGACGGATACGGTCGGTGCCCCTGATATTCAGTTGTCCGCACTTGGTGCCGGAGAAATGAAGCCAATCAAGACGGGTAAGGAAGATGGCTTCCGGGCCATCTCGATCGACTTGCTCGAACAAGAGCAAATTCTGGCGACCTTGGCGTGGACTAACTGGAACAAGTCTCAAGCGGCGCAAATTCTCGGCATCGAACGCTCGACCTTGGACCGCAAGCTCAAAAAGTACGAAGTCGAGCGTCCTCGTCATTGAGTTCTGCGATGAGAAACCGCTTGCCGAGGCATCGGATATCGGCTTGTTTAGATGTATCTGAACTTTGCGCCAGCGAACAATCGATGAAGATCGGGTTGCGACGGTCGTGCTATTGCAGGCGTGTTTGAGTTGATTTAACGAGTTTGGATGACGATCTCCACGCGGGTTGCTGCTGCACGCCGACTTCTTGCTCCGGCGGAATCGACGGCAACAAATGTTTTCGAGAAAATCTTGTTGACATTTGTTGAAATCGGCAGAGAATAGGCCCGCTTCATCCACTGGTCCCGCCTGCGTCCAATATCCACAATTGCCACGAATCTCGGCCGTTTGTTTCGCCACCATTTGCGTGCTGCGTCCGCTGTGTTTGTTTGTTGTGGGGCATGGAAGAGCCTGACTACTGATCTGGCGATGAAGTTCAACTGTTGCGTGTTTTTGGGTTCCTGTTTACTTGGAGATATGGCGAATGTCGTTCGACTACGACGTTGATGAAGAGGTTGAATCGGAAGAATCCGTATTCGTCGGGGAGACTTCAGGGGACGGATACTCCTCAGAATTTTCCGGCGAATTTGAAGAGATTGATTTCGAGGCACTCGGAATTGATCCAAGCGGCCCGACGGCAGCGAAGCCTGGAACCGAAGAGAAGGTCTTGATGCTCGCAGCGAGATACGCTGCTGGGGTGCCGCTCTGGCATGGAAGCGATTG
>JAYVSP010000928.1:0-12159 GCA_043775215.1 Planctomyces sp.
TGATGCCGATCACCGAGCACCCGTTTGATGGCAGTTGGGGCTATCAAACAACCGGCTACTTCGCGCCGACCAGCCGCTTCGGGTCGCCGCACGACTTCATGTACTTCGTCGATTATTGCCACCAGAATGGCATCGGCGTGTTGATCGATTGGGTGCCTGGCCACTTCCCGATGGATGCTCATTCGCTCGGCCGGTTCGACGGCACATGCTGCTATGAACATGCCGACCCGCGACTCGGCGAACACCCCGACTGGGGCACGTACATCTTCAACTACGGCCGCTTTGAAGTCCGTGACTTCTTGCTGTCGAGTGCCCGGTTCTGGCTCGACGTGTACCACATCGACGGCATTCGCGTGGATGCGGTTGCCTCGATGCTGTATCTGGATTACTCGCGCAACCACGGCGAGTGGATTCCGAACGTCTTTGGCGGCCGCGAAAACCTGGAGGCGATCCAGTTCCTCAAAGATATGAACACCTGCTTGCACGGTGAGTTCCCCGGCATCCTGACGATCGCCGAGGAATCAACCGCCTGGGGCGGAGTCAGCCGGCCGGTCTACACGGGCGGCCTGGGCTTCAGCATGAAGTGGGACATGGGCTGGATGAACGACACGTTGGACTACATCCAGCACGAGCCGGTTCACCGAGCACACCACCACGGCGAGTTGTCGTTCCGCATGATCTACGCCTTCACCGAGAATTTCGTCCTGCCTCTCTCGCACGACGAGGTCGTTCACGGTAAGCGAGCGTTGCTCGCGCAGATGCCGGGCGACTACTGGCAGAAGTTCGCGAACCTGCGGCTGCTCTTCGGTTATCAATATGCGATGCCGGGGAAAAAACTGCTGTTCATGGGAGGCGAGTTCGGACAGTGGCTCGAATGGAACCACAACACGGAACTCGATTGGCCGCTGCTCGGCCACGAGAAGCACGATGGCTTGCGGCGTTTCGTCGGTGACCTGAACCGCGTCTACCGCGAGCAGCCGGCAATGCACCAAGTCGATTTCGACGCAGCAGGTTTCGCTTGGTTGCAATGCGATGACTGGCAGCAAAGCGTCTACGCCTTCGCCCGGTATGCGAAGGACCGAGAGGACTTCGTCGTTGTCGTGCTGAACTTCACTCCGGTGCCGCGCTTTGACTATCGGATCGGAGTCCCCAAGTTCGGCGAATACACCGAGATTCTCAACAGCGATTCCAAAATCTACGGCGGCAGCAATGTCGGCAATCAAGGCTGCGTCCGCACCGAGAAAGTCCGCGCGCACGGACAAGCTCAAAGCGTCAAGCTCTCACTCCCGCCGCTGGGCATGTTGGTGCTCAAGCCGAATCAGGCGTAACAAACTCACTCAGGGGTCAGGCAATTCGGAATTTCGGAATTGGCCGGGAGCGGCTATGAAGATGCTCAGCGTTTCGTTCTGCCAATTCCGAAATTCCGAAGTGCCTGACCCCGAACTTTTCCAGTTCGATTGTCCAAGGAGTTGCCTCATGTCCGTTCGCCGATTGGCTCGGGAAGAGATTGGGGATCGCGGTGCCGCGATTTATACATCCAAGCTCGGTCCGTTATTGGAGCCGCTGTGTCGTGGCCAATTCGTGGCAATTGATGTCGAGACGGAAGATTACGAAGTCGCCAGTGACGCCGATGTTGCGAGCGATCGACTTTGGGAACGTCGCCCCGATGCGCAGATCCTGGTCGAACGAATTGGGTATCCCGCCGTCTTTCACGCGCTGGGCATGGGAGCTGGCCATGATCGTGGGTGAAATCGACGCAAATCTCGAAGCCAGAGTCACGCTGTCGCTCATCCACAAGGCTCGAAGTTTGGACGTTTTGTTCTTGGTGGACTCGGGCTTCAACGGTTATCTGGCCATCCCTCAGTCGCTCGTTAGCCAACTTGACCTGCCACTGGCTACGGTCCAGCGAGGCACGACCGCAGACGGACGAGTCAGCTACTTTGACACGGTTGATGTGTGCGTGATTTGGGACGAGCAATCGAAACTTATTCGCGCCCAGGTTCTTGATGAACCCTTGATTGGAACGCGAATGCTCTGCGGCCACGACATGCAAGTTCGTTGGGAAGTCGGTGGAAACTTTCGGCTGTCGTTGATCCCGCCTGATTCTGTCCGATGACCCTCTGCTGCGCGAGTACGTCGCACCGTGGGGTTCGCACCTCGCCGCTCGCGGAACATCTCAGGAATCGACCGCTCATTGGCTGCCGGACTCAACGCGTCCAATGACAGGCTGCAGCGCATCATCCGTCATCGAAATGTTTCTCGCAGTAGTTCAAGATGACTTCCGCGTCTTGCTCATTCACCAAACCCAGCGCCAGGTGGGAGGCAACGTAGCAGAGCGTGAAAGCCATCAGGGGTCTGTGCTTCAAGCCGTGGTCGATCCCGTCCGGGTCGGAGTTCACCACGTAATTTGCCAGTGCGGTCTCGGTCACTTGTTTGGCTTCCCGGCCTTTGAGCTTCCGGCCCCGAAATTTGAGGCACACTAATGGAGCCAAGTGGAATAAGACTTCGTCGGTGATCTTTTCGCCAACCAGCGGGCCAAATGGCTTGGTTTCAGCGGCGTCGGCAATTGCCAACTTGATCTCGTTGAGCCACTCGTCGGGCGTGCGGGGCAATGGATGGTTCAGTTGTGATTCAGTTGTCATGAATTTGTTGTTGTCCAAGTCCGCAATGACCGCTCAAGCGTCTGACCAATGCTGTGAACGCGTCATGCGATGTGCCGTACTAAAAGTCGAAGGATCATTTGGATGGGATCTTGGCCGGATGGTAACTCAGACGATACGCCAGCACCTGTTCGGCCAACAGAATCGCGGCGAGCAACATCAACAGCATGTCACGAATTTCGTGACCGACGTCTCGGCCGGCGATCCAGGAGAACTCACCCGTCTCTTGGATCGAGACGGAAACTTTGTCGCCAAGTTGTTTGCGGATCAACTCGTCGCTCGCCAGTGCGAGATCGCTTTCCTCGACTGGAAAGTTGTATGTGATCCACCGCTCGAACGGGACTTGATTCAGGTCGAGCAGCCGGACTCGGTAAATGCCGGGAAGGTCCGTGTCGCGGAACGTGGCGGTAAGACGGAGCGTGTGGGTTTTTGGAGTTTCAGATTTCAAATTTGAAAGTTGAAATTTGGAATCCGCGTCCTCCTTCGGATTTCCAGTTTCGGATTTCGAACTTCCCGCATCGGGTGCGGCCTGCAACCGAATTACGCGCTCACCCGCCGGATCGGGGGCAAGTATTTCAACGGCGTCGGTGAACTCGCTGGGATCGAGCGACAATTCAATCGGCTCACCGGAAACGCGGCGATCGAGCTGACGATCACTGCGGGCGATGTGCTTTTGCAGTTCCAATTGCAGGACAACATAGCTGGCGTACTTGGCCCAGTTGTTCCACGTCGGACCGCACGTTGTCAGGCAGGTGATGATGTGCCCTTTGCCGAAGCGGTGGTGAAACATCAGCGGCTGACGGTTTCGCAGCGACGCGATCGTCTGCACATCGTCGCCGCGCGCTTGATCGTCGCGGTTCCAGCTTGCGGCGACCGGGAAGTATTTCGCGACGCGGGTCACATCAAGATATGGATTCTCCTGACCTTCGAAGACGCGAAAGATCGGATGCGGCGCAAGAATTAGGTCCGGGCCGGAGTCCTCGACAACCGGCAGGTCGCGTGGAGCGGTATCCAGCGGCACGGGAAACAGGCCGTGACCCTCGTTGAACAGCGACTCGTTGTAAAACGCCGGCTTGACGCTGCCGCCGACGAACCACGCCAAGCCGCCGCCCGCCGTGACGTATTTCTCCAGCGGGTCCACCGCATCGGCCGGCAGTTCGGAGACGTTGAGCAAGTAAATCGCTTGGAACTCGTCGATCGGGCGGCGACGCAGGTAATCCACCGATTCGATCTGCGGCGCGAAGCCGGTGATCCGCGGATCGGCCGCCAGCGCGTCGACGACATACGAGCCTTCATCCGCCGACGGATCGCCGTCAACAATCAGCACCTTGTGAACCGCCGATGCCTCCAACGCCAACAGTCGCGAGTTGTCCTCGGACAACGAATCCCCTTCGAGGCTCACTCGCACATCGTGCTTCTTAGGCGAGTCGAAGACCAAATCGAACTCGCGCTCGACCGCTTCCTCCGCCTCGATCTTGTCGAACGTCAGCGTCAGCGGCAGCTTTTGATTGTCTTGATGGACGGAAAGCCGCACGTCGGACGCGGCCTGTTCGCCGAAGTTCTTGACTGTGACTCGCAGCCGCACGGGAACTCCAGCGGTCGCGACTTGCAGGTCTCCCGAAAGATCAGTCACCGCCAAATTCGCATGCCGCGACTCGACCGTCTTCACGAAGTTCAATGTCACGCCGGCGGCATCGAGCGATTCGGCCGAGGACGACAGCGCCTTCTGATCCTGCCAATCGCGCTGCCGGAAATCGGACAGCACATGCAGGTGCTTCATCGAGCCTCGTTCCTCTTTGTCTCCGAACAGCGTCTTCGCCGCGTTCAACCCGTCCACCAGCGACAACGCCTGATGCGAACAGCGGAGGTTTTCCAGTTTCGTATCCAGCTCAGCCAGCAGCGAGTCGTTGACGTCTCGTTGTGAGAACACCGGCTGCTCAGGGTTCGATAGCAACACCAGCGAGAACACCTGCGTCCCCGGCCGCCGCGAACCTTCCGCCACCAGCTTCTTCACGACAGAAACCGCCTCGCCGAACCCGGTCGTCTCGCCGGCTCGATCACGCATCGAGCCGCTGTCGTCCAGCAGAACCATGTGGTGCGAGCGTGCTCCGCGAAACACCGACAACTGGCTGGGATCAAGAATCAACCGAGCGATGAGCAGCATCAGCCCCAGCACCAACAAAACCCGCAGCAACAGCAGGATCAATTGTTCGAGCAGCACGCGGCGACGATTCCGCTGCTGACTGGCGAGCAAGAACTCCATCGCGGCAAAGCGAACGCGCCGATACCGCAGCCGATTGATCAAGTGAATGATGATCGGCGACGCAATCAGCGCCGTGCCCGCCAGCACGAAGCCCGGATTCAGAAAGTATTGCAAGAGCCAGGAAGGCATTCTCGAAGGTGGTCCCTATTTTTATGTAGCCCGGATTTTCAATCCGGGCGAAGTTCATGCCGCTGCCCGTCAGAATCACGGCGGCAGGCCTAGCCGCATACCAACCCGACGCGCAAGCGTGGCCATCGTCACGCCTTGGCCGCGCTTGCGCGTCGGGTTAGTTTGTGGCACCGTGTCATCCCCATGCGGTGTCCATGAATAATCCGGGCCAAGCCGAGCGCGGCTTTCTCGGCGGACACGCTCGGCGACTCGTAATGCTGATTGCATTTGCCGCGTGGAAGCGTGCAGTCCGGGATAACGATACTCAACCGCGTACTTGGTGATGCTCCCCACGCTTCGGCGGAGCGATGCCAGCGTGGCGTCGTGAGGCAGGAGCGAGTCAAGAAGATCCTCCAGACTATGCGTTCGTGGCACTGCGGCGCCGAAATTCTTGGAGAAGGTCCTTCAGATATTTTTCCGCCGCCGGCTGACAATGGAAACACGCCGCGTCTCGGCGAGGTGGCGTTTGTCCTGCCAGCGCCGTTGCCGAGTCGAAGTCCTCTTCGGCTTTGGTCACCCACTGAGCCGTGTGGCGCTGCATACAACACCAGTTTCAATGGCTCGCGTGAGCGTGTCCATGATTGGATTGTCCATGACTTTCGTGCGTCTCGTGAGCATCATGTTCCTGGCCGTGTCCGCTGTGAGCGTGCGGGTCAGGCATCTCCACTTCGCACCATTGCTGGCAGCAGCCGGAGAGCTGCACGCTGCCGCAGAGAAACATCAGCACGAACAGCGCGGTGACGTAGACCAGCTTGCCGACATAGTTGCTCACCGTCAGGCCGAGGATGAAATGACTGCCATCCGTGGGCGGAGCCACCACTCCCCAAATCAGTACCCAAACCGCACCGATCAGCAGCACTCCCAGCAGCCCACCTTTGTTGATGAGCACATCTCGAAGCTTCACCCAATTCACGGCACACAGCCAGAAGCCAATCCAAACCGCCAGCGGAAACCACGGCAATGCGAGGTTGACCACTGCTCGCAACAGGCTCCACACGGCCACAACCAAGTCGCCAAGGCTGACAAATAATTCGGTCATCTGATACAGGCTCCCCGGAATGATCAAGAACGGCTCTCTCTACGAATTGATATCAAAGGGGTTCGATCGGCAGCCGTCAACGCACAGCACGACTCACTATCAATTTCGTACCATCCCCAGGCCTCGAAACGCTATCGGGTTTTGAGCGAGTCCGAAACCTGTTCCGCCAGCGATTCACTCAAGTGGAAAATTCGGATTGAATAGCCCGCGGTGGCGACGGGAGCCAGTTCGCGAAAATAGGCGAAGTCATCGACGCCCAACACCGCCTCGTGACCCGCGCCATCATGGATGCGAATCCACGGCCCGCCGTGCGACAGTCCGACGCTCACCGCGTACCAGCCAGGGGTCAGGCCAATCGGTTCGAGCGTCGGAGCGCTGGCGTCATGTTCGGTCGATGACGGTTCAACGCGGATGAGTTCCGACCGGCGCGGCGGCAATTCGAACTCGATCCCGGCGGAGCGCGGGTCCGTCCAGCCCCAGTAAGCCAGCTTCAACGGCCGCGCCTCGGGGTGAGCGTCCAACCAGCGGCGCAGCAACAACAAATCCTGACCCCAATCAAAACTGTCGTCGATCAAGTGCCGATATCCGTGACTTGGCCCGCCCGCCAGTTCGTTGAAGTACGACACGCTGTGCGGAAAAATCGCCAGACTACTGACGCCGCTCCACAGCGCGCCGCCGATCACCGCTCGACGCAACCACGCCGCGCGCCACAAGTCGTCTCGCACGAGTTGGCTCGACCAGATCAACACGAACGGCAACACCGGCAGCGTGTACCGCAGAAATTGCACTCCCGACGTCAGCGTCACGAACACGAACACGGCCGCCGCCACGACCAGCAAGTACTCACACGTCTTCCGCGAATTATCTGAAATCTGAAATCTGAAATCTGAAATCTGCCATTTGATCGTGGCACCGCCGTCGATAGACCCGTGCCGCAAACTCGCCACACGCCAGCCCAAAGATCAACCACATCCCCAGCGGCAGCTTGACTCCCCAGCCGTACAGATAAAAGTACCACCAACCACCCGCGCGATATTCGCCACGCAGATAGCTGGGAGGTTTCACCGACACGAATTGGGTGATCTCATGTCTGCCAAGTGGAGGGACGCGCTCTCGAAACTCCGCTCAGCCGGAGCGGCTATGCCACGGGCGTTGGCGAGGTGAGCGGTGACCCAGATCCTTGAGCCAGCGGCGGCCGGTCGCGGTGGCCTTCCTTCCTTCCTTACTTGTGTCTTCCTTTTGCCTGTCTCGCGAGAAAGGCGACTAGCCGCTTGAGGCTATGGAGCATAGCGGTAGATGCGATAGGACTTTCGATCTTTTCCGAGTTTGAGGCGGAACAGTTCGACGTCCTTGCCATTGCGGTCCTTGACCACAACCGGCTTATCATCCGGCACGAGATAGCGAATTTCGCGGCTGTCGCGATGAGACTTGAAGTTGTGCATGTGAAAGCCAATGGGTGATTCGATTGCTTCTTTTTTCGGCGCCGAGAAATACCAGTACGTGTTGAGCGTGGCGCGGTCGGCCAGTTTGACTTCCCCCTCCTCGGTGACGCTCAAGAGGCGGAACTTGCCCTCCCATTTCGTGACCAGAAACGGGGCATCGGGCAGCCAATAGTCCGTCCACTCTTTCGGATCAAACTGATTTTCTCTGACGGCTGCGTAATACACTTCGCCGCGATAGACACACAGACCACTGACGCTGTATTGGCCCGACCCAAGCAAATACACGTTTGGATAAAAGTCTTCTTTCCGAACGCGGCTGACCGTGAAGCGAAACTGCTGATGCAGGGGTTGCTTTACCAACACCGCCTTAAAGACTTTGCGCTCGACCCCGTCTTTGTCGCGTATGATTGTCGGCTCTTTTGCGGGGCGTAGGAGGACCGGCCAAACGCCTTTGATCTCTTCGGGATCATTTTTGTTATGCCAATCGGTCGTCAACTGTTGGTGAACAATAGCAGTGAGACCTTCATCGGCGACGCGTGCCGGTCCATAGTATGTCCAACTTTTTGTATAGAGATCGCGCTCGGTTGTTATGAAAAGGCGGCCCGTTTTGTCAGCCGAGATAAAACCTGACTCGGAAGCGTCTCCCACTTGGAGATAGCGATAATTACTTTCCCATTGCGAATATACCGGTAAGGCTTGGCCGTTTGCGAACCACTCGGCAGACGCCCCGATGAAAATGTCGTCGCCAACTACGAGAAGTTCGTCAAACCGCCAAAACTTATCCGTTGGACGAAGTTGTGCCGCCAAAGGAGTCGCAGTGATTAGAAAAATAAGCGCGATCATGAATGCAAGTCGAATCCACGACCGGTGCAACGAGCCGGTGATGTGCTGCGAATCAACTGGACTCATCATCGACCGTTCTTCAATGCCCATTGTTCGATGCCCTGTCTTTAAGGAAATATCTGCCAAACGCATCCCGGTAGGGGCTTGCAGTGCTGTCCAATGATTGCCTGGCTGACGACCCCAAGCCGCGCGCCTGTAATGTCTCATCACCGAGAGGGAAATGATGATGAGGAGTAGATGTTGTTGTTCATTCCTTCGCTGAATAGGTAGCCGCCGGCCGCATCGAGATAGTACTGAGACCCGAAAACCGTCGCCTTATCCCATGTGCTGGCAAAAACGAATACGCCATCAGAGTCTGAAACGCGTCGTACTCGGATGTGGCGGTAAAACACCGGAGCGGTGGCCATCAGTTCCGACTCGTCGGTTGCCAGGAAATATGCGGAACCGCCGATTACTCGCGCCTTGCCCGTCGTCAGCCCCAGGTCTTGTGTAGGATCGGACGCGTTGTCCGTTTGCGGCGCGAGAGCCAGCGCGATGCCAGCCCCTTCGTTCACTGCCAGCCCTCGCGGATTCCCACTGCCGATCTTCGCGAGAAAGGCTACCAGTCGCCCCATGCGGTCGCGTGCACTGAAGTGCGAGTCGGTGATGACATTGGCCAGTGGGGCGATGTTATTGAGCAGTTCTGTCGAAAGTGCGATCTTTGGACCATTCGCATTTTGAAGTGCCTCGGGCGACGTCAGACGTTCTTCCTCTGGAGCTGAGTAATCGTATTGTCCCAAAATATGCAGGCCCGCACTGGTTCCGGCGACGACGAGTTGATTCAGCAGGAGCCGATTTTGGATGACCGTGTCCACTTGAGTTCCCTTCCAGGCTTCGATGTATGCCAATTGATCTCCGCCGGTGATGAAGACCCCTTCGGCATCGTTCAAAACATTCCAAACGTACGCACTATTCGCCGCAGCGCGTGCGGCGGCATTCGCCGCAGTCATGTCGGCCTGGACGTTGGCTGGTAAGCCTGGATCAATGTGTGCATAATAGTCAAATGAAAGCACCGTGATCGAATTCGGACGAATTGCGGCCGGAATTCTCGCCAACTCTTGCGCGTAACCTAAACCGCTACGGACGGAGAGAATGACGACATCGCCACCGTTGGCACGGTCATAGAACCAGTCTAATGGACCACCGAGACCGACAGCTAGCTCCTCACCGCCGCCCATCAAGAGCAAACCAGCGTCCGCATTCCTCGCGTTAAAGTCCGCGCTGATTCCGTATCGCCATCCGTGAATTCCAACGGGCCCATCAGTAACAGTCACGGTGATCATGGCTCGAGCCGACTGTTGCCCGTTTACGGTAATCGCATATTCGAAACTCGTCGTTCCCGTCCAGTTGGTTGGGGGCGTGTATTGGAACCACAACCCATTATTCCCTACAAGATAAGCATCTTCTGGATCAGGTGGCAGTGTCGTATAGAGTTCCTCGGCTGAGACAACCGCTCCTGTCGTCGCCACGAGGAGTGTTGCCGACACGGCAGTCCAAGCTTCCGCGTGGGATATTTTGACGCGTTCGCGATCCGGCCATTGGTCGTTCTCCACCGGGAGCTTAAACCACGGCATCAACCTGTGGGTTTTCAGATCATTGAAATTTATGTTCAGAGTCTCGTTCATCCGCACGGAGTAGAAATCATTGGTCGCTGTGGGGGCGCCGTCATCGTCTAGGATTTCGATGGTCGCAGAAGATGTTTCGACGGTGTAGGTGGGGTTTACATAATCGTAAACAAGCGAGAGGGAGACTGACTCTTTCGGTTCGACAAGAATATTATCGACGGGAAGAACGTAGATGTCGACGTAAGACTGCCCGTTCGGAATCGTGACCGATCCGGTCAGGAACTCGCCAGCGGCGGAAACACTGAGTGGTGCCGTACTGCTGAGTTGATAATCACCGATAAAGTTGACGACACCATCTTGGCACGTCGCCGTTCCATTCAGTTGGAAATCGACGGTGAGATTTCCGACTACCGATTCTCGCCGATGAATTCGGAAGGCCGCGTCATTTGCGGCGGGGCCTGGATTCGGCCGTTCGGACGCCGTCGGGGTGTCCCCGTCGTTCAGGTCCAGACCGGGAGTCGGCGGCTCCCAGTCCGGATCGGGCGTCGGCTCCCAGGCTTCGACCCAGACAGTGGGAAGCGTATCGTCATCCATGATTGTCAGTTGGGCGATCGCCGGCCAAGTGGGATCAGCGGGATCAGTCGTCGTCGTAATCTCGTACGTGGGTGCATTCACGAGTTTCAGCCGCAATTTCTCATTCGGTTCGTCCAGAACGTCATTAAAGATCGTCACACTGATATCGACCGTTAGCTGATTCATGCCGGGCATGAAGTCGACCCAACCGCTGAAAGGATTGTCATTTCCATTGTTGGGCAAACTGTTGATATCGTAGTCCGCGTTGAAGCCGATTCCCATATTCAAAGCGAATGGTCCCCCGGTGGCAGTCGAGACGGTGTCGCCGTCGCCAACGATCTCCGGATGATTGGGAATGCCGCCCGCAACCGGTTCACGATCGACGTGGTAGTAGACACGTAAGCGACCAGTGTCGTGTGAGCGTTCGATGCGGAAGGTGGCGGTCCCAGCGCCTTCGGAAACGCTCACAGGGACGGCGGTGATTTTGACTTTCGGCGGGTCGTTGTCCTTGATCGTGGCGGACGCGGTCGCGCGTGTGTAGTCCACCATATAGGTTGGGAAGGGCATAAAACCCGACATGGACAGATCAAGCTTGATTTTCTCGGGCGCCTCCGGCTTGGAGTCGTTTTGCGGAGTGAAAATCACATCGAGATAATCTTGCCCCGCCGCGAAGCTGACGAACCGAGCCGACGGATCGGAGCCAATCAACAGATTGTCCGGTGTGAAGGAGTAATCATCACCAATGGTTGCCATCGGGTCGAACGACGTGGAGGCTTGATCGATGGTGTAATTCAATTGGAGCGACCCAATCGTGTTCGGCCGATGAAACCGGAACTTGGCGATATCGGATCCCTCTTCGGCAGCATCTGCATCCAACGTTTCGATCCAAACGAGTGGTGCCACTTCGTTGTCCTGATTCGTAACGGATACATCTGCGCCATCCCAGCCGTTGTAAATCGTGTCCGAACTTGTCGCCGGAGCCGTGATGATCGTGTAGGGCTTGGGTCCGTCCACTAACAATTCGTCGACGCCAGTAACCGTCACCGACTGAGTGACGTTCCAAGTGCTGGGGGTGAAGGTAAGACTGATTGGCGAGACCGTTCCCTCGGCCGTGTTGCTGGACGACAAGTTGATAGTCACGTTGGCGGTCGGTGCGCCCATCAGAACCACGGAGAAGTTGGCTGTCCCGCCCGCCTCCGTTGTCGACAAGCCGCTGGTCGGGGTGACAATAATTCCCGCCATTTTCGGACCGCCACCTCCTCCTCCGCCGCCACCACCGACCTCGTTATCCGTATTCGTCAGCGAGACGTCCGCGGGATTGATCATGCTGTAGTTCATGTCCGCACTGGAGGCGGTCGTCGTGATCGTGTAGGCGACATTTCCATCGAGCATCATGTCGTCCATGCCCATCACGGTCGCGGTCTGCGTGCTGCTCCAATTGGAGGACGTGAATGTCAGGCTCGATGAACAGGAAAAGGTGTCAGGAACGAATGGCACTGCCGATTGTGTAGCATGAGGTTATGGCGAGCGTCGCGGTCGGGCCAGTCTACGGTCGTCAGGGACTTCG
>JAYVSP010000929.1:0-3912 GCA_043775215.1 Planctomyces sp.
AGGAATTGAGCCGCGACCGTCAGGGACCGTCAGGGAGCGGTCATAAGTCCTTGTCCGTCACACTCCCTGACGGTCGCGGCTCGAAAGATTCACAGGCTCAGAGCGTCGCACGATAATGCTTCGCGAAGGATCGCTGACATGACGCGAGTTGGACGGAATCATCAATCGGCAGCCGCAATGCTTTGGTGCGGGACAATTGTGGCGACGGCCGTGTTGCTGTCACGCCGCATGGCCGGCGAATTCGAGATGCCGGCGTCCATTTGGCCCGCCGTCTTCGTGAGTTCATGTACGGCTATTGTGAGCCTGACCGCATGGGCTTTGTTTCAGCGGACAAAGAATTCGCTGCGCGAAGTTCGTATCGAACGGCTGGCCGCGATGGTGGCTTGGTGTCCCGCGTGGATGAGCGGCCTCGCAGTCGCGCCGGCAAATTCGTCATTGGCGCAAGGTTGGTTGATCGGCGTCTCAGTGCTGTCCGCAAGCCTGCTGGCACTGCTGGGCCGCTGGGATCAAGCCACAGATGTTCGAGCGGTCGCATTCGCGGGAAGTCCTGACTCCGATCAGCAAGGATCGACTGAAAATCCACACAACACACCTGCCTGCAATCCCGTCGAGTCTTTGGCCGTTTTCGATCCCGTTTCTGGTGAGCCTGCGGACGGTTTGACCACGCAATGGATGACTCGCCAAACACGGCCCGATGGCGGCGAGCACTTGGAAGGTGGTGTTCGAGCCGTCTTCGCCGCTGGCCAACGCAGCGCCTCGGTCCATGTGCCGTTCACGCCGCCGTTCAGCGCTGTCCCGAACGTAGAATGCGAAATCGTCGGCGACGAGTCCGCTCGCTGGAAGGTGTCGGTGGTATATTCCTACGGCATGCGGATTGAACTGAAACGCAACGACAGCCACGAGCCGGCCGAAGTCGAACTGGCCTACGCCGCGACTTGCGAACACGTTCAATCAGATGCCGCTTGAGTGTTTCGTTCATTTTTCGCCCTTCATTTTCCGCCAGTTTTTTGAGGATCGTTGGGCGCTGATTCACGAAAGGGTTGGCGGAAAATGAAGGGCGGAAAATAGGAGCACACGGATGGGAAGCTCACACGGATTCGTCGGCGCTGTGGAGCGGAATTTCCGCTCAGCGAGCAGGGCACGAGTCTGCGGACCGAGTTGCTCGGCGGGCTGACGACTGTCTTCACTTCGACATTCGTCATGAGGTCGGAGCCGAAGCGTTCGCTCACGGAGCTACCGGCAAGGTGATTGAGGGCGTTGTTCGAGTGAAGTCTGATTCCTCAGAGTCAGAGAAGGCGGACTTTTCGGACCTGGGCATAGCTCGTTTGGAAGAGGAATGGGACAACCCGGAAGACGCGATCTACGACAACTACAAACAGCTTTATGGTCTATGAGCCGGGCGAGGGTTACGATTCCGCACTGACGAGGAGTGGCACAATGGCAGCAATGAAGGTTTTCGGTCAGGTGGATCAATCGCATCGGCTCAGTGCCATCGTGCCTGAGTCGATTGAACCTGGCCCCGTAGAGATTCTCGTGATTCGGCCAGAGCGAGATGAGGACGATGCCGGAGCAGCATGGGCGGAAGGCATTGCTCATGAGTGGCAAGCTGAGTTGAACGACCCGCGCGAGGATCTTTACACCTTGGCTGATGGGGAGCCGGTCGATGAGTCCCGGTGACATCTTCCTGGCCAATTTTCCGTTCGGTGGCAGCGCAGGGATGAAGCTGCGTCCTGTCTTGTTGCTGACAGGACCGCTTGGAACTGTGCCGGAAGTCTTGGTGGCTTACATCTCGTCGGTGATTCCATCCACGCTCTTGCCGACCGATATCGTTCTTGATCCAGCCGATCCGAAATTCGCCTCGACGAAGCTGAAGATCAAATCGGTGCTGCGACTCCACAAGCTTGCCACGATTCACCAGCGGAGTTTGGCACGCCAGCTTGGACGCATCTCGCCCGCTGTTCAGCAAGACGTGAATGACCTCGTGCGCGATTTGCTGAACTTGTAAGACGGCTTGCTTGCCGCGAACCCATTCGCTGACCAGAATCGCTGCTCGTTGGACAAACCTTGTTCGGCGAGCCGGAGGCCATTAGGCCCCGGACGAGTTCGTTCGGAATAGTTGTGTGAGTCTGCGTTGTCCTAGGGCTAACGCCCGTCGGCTCGCCCAATCGCAAATCCAAAATTTTCCAAAGGGTGCATTCATGCCGTCATGTGTGTTGGCGTATTCGGGTGGGTTGGACACGTCGGTGATTCTGTGTTGGCTGCAAGAACAAGGTTACGACTGCCATGCGGTGTACGTGGACCTCGGCCAGCCGTGCGAGGATCGGCAGGCGATTTTGCAGAAGGCGAAAAACTGCGGAGCGAAGACTTCGCAGATTGTCGACGTGCAGGAAGAGCTGTGCCGGGACTTCGCGTTTCCGATCATGCAGTTTCAGGCGAAGTATGAAGGCTGGTACTTGCTGGGAACGTCGATTGCTCGGCCGCTGATTGCGAAGGAGTGCGTGAAAATCTGCCGCGAGGTCGGGGCCGAAGCGTTCGCTCACGGGGCCACCGGCAAGGGGAACGATCAGTGCCGCTTCCAGCTCGCGGCCGAGGCGCTCAATCCGGCGGTGCAAATCATCGCTCCGTGGCGCATCGAAAAGTACCGAGCGGCCTTCCCCGGCCGCACGGCGATGATCGACTACTGCACGAAGAAGAACATTCCGGTGAAGGCGTCGGTGTCGAAGCCATACTCGTCCGACGAGAACTGCCTGCACATCAGCTATGAAGCGGGCAAGCTCGAAGAGCTGACGACCAACGGACTCGAAGTTGTCGAGTTCGGCATGTGTGTCACGCCTCAAAAGGCTCCCGATAGCTCCGAGACCGTCAACATCGGATTCCAGTCCGGTGTGCCGATCACTTTGAACGGCCAGAAGAAAACCGCACTGGAGATGGTCCAGGGACTCAACGCGATCGGCGGCCGAAACGGAGTCGGCATCATCGACATGGTCGAAAACCGTTTCGTCGGCATGAAAAGCCGCGGCGTGTACGAAGCTCCCGGCATGACGATCCTGTATCACGCTCACCGAGTCGTCGAGCAACTGACGATGGACCGCGACCTCATGCACCTCCGCGACCGGCTCGCCCCGGAAGTCGCCGAGATGGTGTACTACGGCTTCTGGTACCACGCGAAAATGGACGCCCTGCTGGCCTTCAACCAAAACGCTCAACGCCACGTCACCGGCAGCGTCACGCTGAAGCTCTACAAAGGCAACATCATCACGGCGGCCCGCAGCAGCCCGAACAGCCTCTACGACGAGGGCATCGCCACCATGGAAGCCGGCGGCAGCTACAACCAAACCGACGCGGAAGGCTTCTTAAGGATTCAAGGTCTGCCGGGACGGGTGCAGGGACGGACGACGCCGCGAGCCTATTGAGGTGTGTCATGCGACCTAATCCATGCGTTTGGGTATTTCTCAAAGGCGTGTCACGCGCTCCAGGTGGCTTGTTCACGTCACGCGAACTCGGTGAAGTCTGGATCAAGAAACACAAACTGACCGGGATGCTCTCCGCGTTTCCGATTGACGAAGGTTGTTTCGATTGGGCCGTTCGTGTTGGCGTCGTGAACATGAAGCCGGAAAAACTCGCGATCAAAAGTGGCGATCCTTTTTTCATTGGCGGTTTCACGACAGCATCTCAAGAGCACTATCACTACAAGGACGGCATTGAGGAATCACTCCGAGATCAGCAATAAGAACGAAACCGCTGATTCGTGATAAATAAATTTACCTCCATTGCCTTCGTCGCGAAGCGACATCCGATGGTAGCCGTGGGCTTCAGCCCACGGTGAGCGAGGTCACCATCCAACTTGAGTCGCGGAGAGCCTGTGAAGGAATTGAGCCGCGACCGTCAGGGAGCGGTCATAAGTCCTTGTCC
>JAYVSP010000930.1:0-3422 GCA_043775215.1 Planctomyces sp.
CGGTCCGGCAGCCATCAGCGGTTATCGCTGCCCCGAATACGACCGGTGGCTGCGCGACTGGCGGCGATTCGACTTCGAGATGCCGAACAACGCCGGCCAGAACAAACGCAAACAGCGTCGAACCGAATCGCTATGGATCAATTGGTGAGGGTGGGCAATCAAGTGTCGTCGATAGGACAGTTTCACTTTGACGGCCCGGCGTTTTTGCGGCACTCTCAATTCCTTCTCTCCGTCTTCGTACATGGCCAAATCCACGAGGTCACCGGCTCAAGAATCACGTCGATCCGATTGGTTGGAGCCACTGACGGATGCCGTGAATCGGCTCACGGATGAAATCCGTGTCGCGCGTGATGTCGCGGATGAGTTCCGGATCGACTTCGCATGGCTGCTACAGAATGGGATGCCGCATCAGCCGCAGGAGATGGTGATTCTCAATCGAATGGCCCGCGATCCACTCGCGGACGATTGGGCAGAACGCTTGAAGGTCACACGCTGTCCGATTCCGCAGAGTCAGCGAGATCAATCGTCGCTGTCGTTCGATGACTTGGAATCGTTCGCTCACGAGTTGCAGACCGCGTTCGAGGGGATTGCCGAAGGCCAACTCGAAATCGTGCTCACGGCATTGGAAGAAGTCCGGCGGCGAATACTCGCGGCTCTTCCGCACCGCACCGCGGAACCGTCGGTCTCACGGCCGGCCACCACATCCACAATTGCGACCGATACTCAGACGGTGGTTTCAACCTCTAAGCAGGGTGAGTTGTTCTGACTCTTTCCCAACCTCGCATGATGGCTCAGATGATGATCAGCGACGTGCCTGAAGACGAGCAGCACGAAGTCAAACGAGTCTGTGACCCAGCCAGCGGCAGCGGCCGGATGCTGCTCGCCGTCGCGGAGATACAACCGCATTGGCTCTTTGTTGGACGAGACATTGATTTGCGATGCGTCCGCATGACGGCGATCAATCTCGCCCTGCGAAATCTGTACGGCTTCGTCATTTGGGGGAACAGCCTCGCTGATGAACGACGGCTTGTTTATCGCACGGGATTCGACCTGAAGGGCTTCGTCTCGGAAGTGCCGATCAGCGATTGCCCAGAACAGATTCAGCAGATCGCGTCCGAACCGGCTGTAGCCTCATCGCAGGTGACGACCGAGGAACCCAGCCAGCCGGAAGAGAGTGGCGTGTCCGAACCAACGGCACGCCAGACCAACCAGCTCCGGCTGTTCTAAAGCCGCATTCTCTTTCCGAGTGAATTGCTACACGGAGGTCACTCCGCGCATCTTCCGACTTTTCTCTCACATGAAGAATCTTGCCTCATACGGAGTATGTGCCAGCGAACCAAATCTCTTGACGACGCCTGCAAGCACTGATGCGTAACTCAGGCTGACAGGAATACGGTCATAGAGGCTGTCGTTGTTCCAATTCATCTTTGTGAGACCGAGTACCTCCCGAGCGCCTTCAAAAAAACTGCCACGCCCTTGGTGACGAGTGATTTTGAGGGGCCTCGGAATCGCCTTGCCTTCCTTGAAATATTCTCGTTGACCGATACCGCCGACAACGCCGGGCGACCAAAGCAGGTAATCGTAAATCCCCAGCGGCATCATGGTGCCACGGCGGATTGGGTAATTCGCAGCATCGCCCTGAGTCTTCTCTCGCTCCCTTGGAGCGTCGATCCGAATTCCTTGCCAGGGCGTCTCATCTGAGACAGTCAGTAATTCCACGTCGTCGATCGAACTCACTGCGTCATTCACACCGTCAATTTCGTCGCGCAGAAACGGCGTGGTCTTATGAACCACAAGCCGAGTCGGTGGCTTGCCGCGTTGTCGCTGGTACCTAGATTCGAAGTCAGGACAATGGAAGGACGCCGCGTCCTACCAGCCCTCGGACTTACCGGCTTTGCTCTTCTGTCTCGCGAAGGCCCAGGAGTATTGCTACGAGACGCCGGTTCCCGGCCAGGAAGACGCCGAAGCCCCTGGACTGGAAGATGAAACCGGTGGCCGATTCTGACTGCTGGCTCTTCGAGCAGATCCCCAAGCGAATTCGCTTGGGGATCAATTTCGTGATGAGGCTACCAACGCGCGCTCGACGCTGGCCACCAGGTTGCGAACGGGAATTGCGAGACACTGTATGACCACGAATTACAACTCTTCGTCGCGCGGCTCTATCACGATCTTCCTTGGTTCATCCATGACTCGTTGAATGGCGTCTTTGTCTTGAAAACGAGCGCGAAAGACCTCAGAAGCGATCTCTGGGGGAAGGCACTCGGAGAACTTCAGGTTTTCGATGGATTCGATATTGGGAATTGGCTTGATTGTCTCGTACCGCAAACCGTCGATCAGTTTTGCTACGGCATCAACAGAGTCTGCGGATCGGAAACGAAGAGACAAGTTGTCCGCACTCACGTCGCATTTGGCTTTCAACGAATCTGAAAGCAGATTATTGGCAATGCCGCCTGCGAAGGTCCACCAGCGGATTTCGACATTGGACTGAAGAACCAGCGTCGTTGAGCTGGACGAGACCCACGGATGTTCGTCGCGAATCTCTTCGAGTTGGTTCGAGGCCCGTCGTGACCATTCGGGGGCCGGCTCGTCCGACGACAGGATGCGGCGGATGCTTTGGCAAATCGCGTGGCTGAGCAATTGTCCTTCGCCGAGCCATCGGGATCGCCCTTTGCTTTCGGATGGTTCGACGTGAGCGATTCTCCGCTTCCAATCTAAGTTGTTGGTTTTCCAACTGCGCCCCGCCAAGACGAGCACGGCAGGACCATCCTCTCGTCGGTAAAAGGTCGATTCATGGACAAAGCCGAGTTCCTTTTGGCCAGACACGACCTTGAACAGCGGCGGCGAAGTGAAGACCGAAAGAATCTCCATGAAATTCTTCCGGCCAAACGTGGCTTCGCCCTCAGCGGCAAAGGCCAGAATGCCGTCATCACTCCATAGGATTTCTTTCTCAACCATGAAATCGAGGAGAGACGAAATTGCTTCTTCGGGCATCTCAGCAAAGGCCGGGACTTTCTTAATCCATTGATACCACTGAGACCGCCCGATGCCTTTTTCTTGAAGGATCAACGCCATCAACTGCTGAGAAAGAATGTGGTATGGACACGGCGGAGCTTTCACCGATTCCACATAACCGCTCTGCCAGAGTTCAATGAGAGCGGCCCCTCGCAACAGACTTTCGTCGTCCGTTGCGAGAAAGAGACAGTTCCGAGTCGTAGTCGCACGACGGCCTGTTCGTCCCATGCGTTGCAGAAAAGAAGCAACAGTCCCCGGTGCATCAATTTGGATGACACGATCAAGATCACCGACATCAAGACCCAGTTCGAGCGAGCTTGTTGCCACGATGACAGCGATGATCTCTCGTCGGCGTTCGTTACTAACTTCCATACGTCATACCTCGCGCGACCTTGAGTGAGACGTTTGCC
>JAYVSP010000931.1:0-3913 GCA_043775215.1 Planctomyces sp.
ATGATGTGGGCGCACAAGTCCAATCGCCTCAACAACCCAATCCTCTTCGCCGCTCAAAATCTTTTCACAAGAACACGATTTCAAACGTTTGCAGAGCAAGAGCAGGGAACTGGCGAAAAAGAAACGTGTGGCTGCCTTTTCCGCGTCCGGGAATCTCGACGAAGCCGGCCTTCGCCAATGCAACGCAAACGGCTTGCGATGAAATCACGGGCAGAGGCTTACCCATCGTCGCACGCTTGAATCCGTCGAGTGAGAGTCACGAAGTGTTGAGCAACACGAGGTTGTGGTCCTAAACAACGCACAATTGCACGTCCAAAGAATCTTCTGGAATCTCCATCCCAACTGCTGTCGCGCCTTCAATCCATGTTTCAATGGCGTCTTGAATATTGAGTAAAGCTTCTTCTCGCGTCTCCCCTTGGCTGATACAGCCAGGAAGACTCGGCACCTCCGCAACCCAGCCGCCGTCTTCTCGATCCGGTAAAAGAATGACCTGTCGCACGATTCGCCTCCCCTATCGAGAAATGTGACAACCCATTGATGTTATTTGCTCCATCGCATTCGAGACAATGCCCCAATGTGCCTTGGAAAGGTTTTGCCATTTGCGGTGTTCGCGGAAGTCAATCAGCGGCTTGTAGTCATCACAGAACGGCTGAGCCTCTCCCGCATTTGCTGTCGGCGAGCGTACGGATCACACCGACCTCTTCGTCATTACTCCGCGAGCTTGAGCGACGTCAGCTTCAACGATCGCACACTGACGCCGCCGGACGACGACACGGTTTGAGACAGCGACTCCGGTAGATCGAGATTGCCGACTCGCTGCCAGCGATTGCGGAAGGTTTCCACGCGAGTGATCGCGCCGGACTCGGCGTCTCGGTATTGGACTTGGTATGCGCGGGGCAGCACTTTTCCTTCGGCATTGCGTTCGCTTTCGAGCATTTGAATGGACATGTTCTCGCGGCCGAGGTGGCGATTCACGACGGTGATCTCATCGTCGCGGATGCGATAGCTGGAGGCAAACCGGCCGCCGTGAAAAGTCAGCAAGCGACCGAGCGGATGCGCTTCGTCTTTGTCGGCGAAGCACAGCACCGGCTTCGCGCGGATGCCGGACGAGGGGACTCGGTGGATGACCTGCGAATGCAATTGATCGCGAACCCATTCGCGAGCCGCTTCGTCGTCGAGCTTCGGCTCGCCGTCGAACGACACATCACCGTCCGGCTTCACCACGACGTGGCCTTCCGAGCGGCGACCGTCGAGATAGACCGACGCCTGAGCCGAAAAGCCCTTGAAGTCGTTCCACCCGGCGCGAGCGGTGATGGCTTTCTCAAACATTGCGATGGCGTCGGCGTCGACTCGCGAATCGTCCAGCGGCCAGTCGAAAGCCAACGTGGCGAATTCACGGATCTCGTCGTAGTGATCACCGTTCTTGATACCGGCTTGCGGTATGACATGCTTGACATACACGGCATATTGTCCCGGTTCGGTCAATTTCCAAGTGGCACGTCCGGCCGAATCAGTCGTCAGTTCTTCGTTGCTCAGATCGGAATCGATCGTCGTCAGTAGGGCATTGGCCTGCGGTTTGCCGTCGCACAGCACAGTCATCGTGATTGAGTCCTTCGCGAACGTGGGCATGATCTCCAACGGTATCTGTTCGTGGCGAGAAAATTTCGCGACCTCGTCGGGCTTGCCGGACACGGCCTTTGGGTAGTACCGCACCAAAAACGACTTCTCGCGTTTGAGCACGCCGTACTCGCACCGGCCGACGACAGACACTGATGAGCCCGACGGCAAATACGCTCGCAGCCGATCGGTGCCGCGATTCACGGTCAACGGCACGAACTTGCCCGGCTCGTCCTGCCGCCAGAGTTCGGTATGCGCGACCTTCGCGACGAACCTCGGATCGCCCGCCGTCGCTCGCTCGCTGAAAAAGACTTCGACGCTTCGGCCCGCCTCGGCATGCGGCCCGACTTGGATGAACAAGAAATGTGCCTGAGCCGATCCGGCTCCGCATCCCCAAGCCAGAATGCCGACCAACAATTCCCACCAAAAGTGCCGCATTGCAGAACCTCACCCGTTGAAGGTTGTGACCGAAAAAAACGGACGCTAGCGCGTTCCGGCTGATCAGATTGGGTTCGACACGAATCACGCACGGTCATTTAGCCACACACCGAACGCCATTTTGTCTCGGGACACCTCCGCATTGTCAAAGCGCATGTCGCATTCAGCGCTCGGAGTGAAGTCAGCCGGTCGCACTCCGGACTCTGGATTTTGGCACGACGTTTTTCGAGTTCTCGGCTATCCTCATGCAGAGCAATGAGGGCGAGATTCTTCGCGCCACTGAACCCGCGCCGTAGGCGATGCCGCTCCGTGGCGCGATTCATGTCGTGGAGCGTCGTGCCGCATTTTACGGCTTCGCCGCGCTATGGAGTTATGTAGCTCAGTTGCTCCGCAACTGAGATTCCCGTTGCGTAACCGATCGCAGAGAAACGTGATGTCGGGATGCGGTTGATGTTCGGAATGCGAGTCGCGGGAGCGACTCGCCTACGTTTCTGCGGCTTCGCCGCGCTTACTCTTCACGTCCGCCAATCAGCTTCTTCAAGAGAGGCGTCAGGATCAGGATCAGGACACCGGCACTTAGCGATGTCACCACGAACAAAAAAAAGAAGTCCGCTTGGCCGCCGAAGTGCCAAGGAAGCTGTACCTCACCGCGCTCGATCGCTTCGACTTTTGCTGCGATTAAGCCGCCCGCCAAGTTGGCCACAAAGCTAGAGACGAACCAAATCCCCATCAGCAGCGAGACGTGTCGCACCGGGGCGGCTTTTGTTACGTAGGAGAGTCCTGTTGGCGACAGGCACAGTTCGCCGAGCGTATGCACGAAGTAGGTCACCAATAAGAACAGGACACTGGCTCTCGCATCCGGAGCGGAGGCCGTGGTCGCTCCCCAGGTCAGTACTCCGAAACCCAGCCCCAACAGAATCAGGCCGAAGCCAATTTTCGCGGGCTGGCTGGGATTCATGCGGCGCTTACCCAACCATGTCCACATTCCCGCGAAGACCGGACCCAAAAAAATGATGACGCCAGGATTCACCGATTGCAGCCAGGTGGCCGGCATCTCCCAGCCCGCGATGTGTCGGTCGGTTTTTTCCTCAGCGAAGACATTCATACTGGAGCCGGCCTGCTCGAAGGCCAGCCAGAAGAAAATGTTGAATAGCATGAAGATGAAAATCGACGCTGTCGGCCCACGATCCTGCGGCTCTTGCTTCAGAGAAAAGATCGTAGCGGCGATCATTGATGCCAGCAGCATTCCTCCGATGATCCAATTTGCCTTATCTCCCAAGGCAGAAAACCACGTCTGCAGGCCGCCGAAGAAACCGACATGGAACAACCCGGCCGCGCTGCCGGACAGAATGAGCGCCACGGGAAGAAACATCCACGCCAGAACGGTGCCGCGACCGGTAGGCGGCTCGCCGATTCCTTTCAAATACTTGGGCCGGCAGGCGAGATATAGCGCCAAGCCCGCGATCATGCCGACCGCGGCGGACCCGAATCCCCAATGCCAACCCACCTTCTGACCGAGCGTTCCGCAGACATAGGCACACAGGAACGCCCCCAAATTGATCCCCATATAGAAGATCGTAAAGGCACCATCACGCCGCGGGTCTTTCTCGGCGTAAAGCTGGCCAACCATCACCGAGACACAAGGCTTGAAGTGTCCCGTGCCGATGACGATCACCGCTAGACCAAAGATGAACAGGCTCAAACCGAGTGCGTTGTGAGCCATCTCTCCCATACCGGAGATCGCCAGCATGATGTGCCCCAGTGCGATGATCGAACCGCCTAGCACCATGGAGCGGTGAGTACCAATCAACTTGTCGGCAATGATGCCGCCAGCCATCGGTAGCAGATAGGCGAGTCC
>JAYVSP010000932.1:0-2696 GCA_043775215.1 Planctomyces sp.
CGTCTCGTGGAGCGCCCGCCCTCGCTGGCGCTTCGGGTTAGTGTGGGCCAGGCAAATTTGCCGCACCCCCTGAGACGGCAGCGCTGTTCGTGGTTTCGCGGTAGGGCACACGACCCACTTTGCGAATGGTTTTCAGGCGGCGGTCACCGTTTGCCGTCTGTGCGTGCGGTTAAACGCGACGAACGCCACTTTGTACCAAGATCGGAGGTCAGCTATACTCCGACGCCCTGATTCGCTGGGATGGTCCGCAACGCGTGCGTTCGTTTCGTTGCACCAGCGAATCACAGGTGGCAGGAATGTTTGTTTTTTGGACAAGGAAGGTCGCGAATGGCCGAGTCGAAAACGCTGCATCAGAAGTCGCTGCATCAAAAACTCAAAGAGCTTACCAGCAATTTGTGGTGGAGTTGGCAGCCCGGTCTCAATGAGATTTTTCGAGCCATTGATCAGCCCAAGTGGTCCGGCAGTGCTCACAATCCACTGGTCCTTTTAGAGGAATACCCATCGGAGCGGTTGGAGCATCGGGCACGTGAATTGGGCCTGCACTCGCGGATCAATTACGCCTATCGCCGCTGGCAGGAATACATGTCGACGCCGGACACCTGGGGCGCGACGCGAGCCGGTATCCTGAATCACCGGCCGGTTGCTTACTTCTCCGCCGAGTTCGGCCTGCATGAGTCGATGCCGATTTATTCCGGCGGCTTGGGCATTTTGGCGGGTGACCACTTGAAGAGCGCGTCGGACCTGGGCATCCCGCTGGTTGGGGTCGGGCTGTTGTACGGGGAGGGATATTTCTCGCAGTTCCTCGACGCCCACGGTTGGCAGCAAGAGAAATACACAACCGTCAATCCAGAGCATTTGCCGTTGCGGCCGGCACTCGATCCGCACGGACATCCGGTGGTCATCTCGGTGCAAACGCGGAGCGGCAGCATCTTTGCCCGCGTGTGGCGCGCCGATGTCGGACGTATTCGATTGTTTCTGCTTGACACCAACATCCCCCAAAATACAGAGGAAGATCGCCGCCTGACCGCTCGGCTGTACGGCGGCGACACGCGCATTCGCATTCGGCAAGAGATCATGCTGGGCATCGGTGGCGCACGCGCTCTCGCCGCGATTGGGATTCAGCCCAGCATGATTCACATGAACGAAGGACACTCCGCGTTTGCGCCGCTGGAAATCATTCGGTCCCGCATCCAGCAAGACGGCCTGTCATTTGATGCTGCCTTGCGCGAGACCGCCGCGAGCTGTTGCTTCACGACACACACGCCGGTCGAAGCGGGGCACGACCGCTTTGAAGCAGGTTTGGTCGAGGAACACGTCGGCCCGCTGGCGGACGATCTCGGACTGAGCCGCGACGCGCTGATGGGGCTGGGCCGCGTGATGCCACAAAACCATTCCGAGGCTTTCTGCATGACAGTGCTGGCGTTTCGGCTCAGCCGCAAGGCGAATGCGGTCTCGTCGTTGCACGGCGTGGTCAGTCGCCGGATGTGGGCCAGTTTGTGGCCCTGGCAGAGTGAGGAAGAAATTCCGATCGGCCATATCACCAACGGCGTGCATGTGCCGACTTGGCTGTCGACGCAGATGCGATTGCTCTATGACCGTGTTTTGCCCGTCAACTGGCACTTGCGTTCTGGCGAGCAGGAGGTCTGGACTGCGTTTGAGCAAGTGACCGCCGGCGAGTTGTGGGAAACGCACCAATCTTTGAAGAATCAGTTGATCGGATTCGCACGCCGCCGTCTGGAAAACCATGCACGCCGCAATGGAGCCAGCGACGAACAGGTGGCGGAATTCGGCAACTTTCTCGATCCGCGCGCGTTGCTGATCGGTTTTGCTCGACGGTTTGCGCCGTACAAGCGCGCGGATCTGCTGTTCCGCGAGTTTGAATTTCTGGCGGAATTGGCCAACAACCTGCAGCGGCCGGTGCAGTTTATCTTCGCTGGCAAGTCGCATCCCGCCGACGACAACGGCAAGGCCATGTTGCAACGCGTGTGGAAAGCGACTCAGGAACCGCGGCTGCGCGGCAAGATCGTGTTCCTGGAGGACTACGACATCAACTTGGCGCGGCATCTGGTTCAAGGGGTGGACGTGTGGCTCAACAACCCGCGCCGCCCGTTGGAAGCATCAGGCACCAGTGGCCAAAAAGTGGTGCTCAACGGTGCGCTGAACTGCTCCGTTCTCGACGGCTGGTGGGCCGAAGCCTATGACGGCACGAACGGCTTCGCAATCGGCACCGGCCGCACGCATCTGCACAACGACATCCAAGACGAACGCGATTGGCGGAGCCTCGCAGACGTGCTGCGAACCCAAATCATCCCGATGTACTACGAGCGAGACGCGGACGATTTGCCGCAGCAGTGGATCAAACGAGTCAAGCGTTCGGTGAGAACGCTCGGCTGGCGATTCAACTCCGACCGCATGGTGATGGACTACGTCAATCATTGCTACGTCCCGGCCGCTGGCGGACTGTCGTGTCTGATTCCGGCAGTATGAGTTCGCTGACGGTTCGACGATGCAGCGGAGCCGCAACCAATGTGGCACGCCGCTCCGCGGCGTGCGGATCGGCGCACCACAATGCGTGCAAGCCGACAAGAAATCGCGAACTAGTGCGTCATCAAGACTACGAATTCGGGTTCATGTGAGTGAGCGGCAAGGCGTCAGCCCCCGGACGAATCGCGAGTGTGGTTCTGGCCCAACGGGCC
>JAYVSP010000933.1:0-5303 GCA_043775215.1 Planctomyces sp.
ATTGACAACGCAGTTTACCTGATTTGCCGGCACGCATAATATCTTGATGCGCAAACGAGGGGCGAACATTTCACCGCGCTCCGCCGCGAAGAGCTGCAAGTGAAGCGTTTGCCCTCGCTCGCGCTTCGATTTTATTCTCCGCGCGAACGGGGACGACACATTCATCAGCCGGAACGCGCGAGCGTCCGGTTCGAACCGGGATTATTAGGCGTACAGTCAGGCGTTCGCGTTTGGAGGTGCTGTCTGGATTGGCGAAGAACAGCAAGCTCTTTTGCGAGTCGGTCGGCCACGAGTAGCGGATCAAGCTCGCCTGGCATGTCGGCTCGATGAGCGCTTCGTCGCGGGCCGGTTCGGTCCAGGTCATTCCGCCGTCGCGGCTGCGGCTGACCGGGCAGGGGTTGCCAACCGAACAGGCCGACGCGAACTGGCCGACGCGGTTGTCGATTCAAAAAACCCGCTGACCGCGCGGGGCATGGTCAATCGGCTGTGGCAGCATGTCTTCGGCGTCGGGTTAGTGAAGACGGTCGATAATTTCGGCGCACTCGGCGAGCAGCCGAGTCATCCCGAATTGCTCGACTGGCTGGGGGCGGAGTTCATCGAATCGGGCTGGTCGATCAAACACCTGTTGCGGCTGATGCAGACCAGCCGCGCGTTTCAGCTTTCGTCCGCCGCATCGCTCGCCGCGAAGGGCACGATCCTACCAACCGGTTGTTGTCACACGCGAACGTGCGCCGCCTAGAAGCGGAGTCTCTGCGCGATTCATTGCTGTTTGTCTCCGGCCGCTTGGACCGTCGGCACGAGGGTCTCGGCATCCCGTTGCCGCTGCCGGTTTCGTACAAGGATTTCGAGAACCCCGTCGCCGGGCCGCTCGACGGTCACGGTCGCCGCAGCATTTACCTGGAGGCGCGTCGCAACTACCCGCAACTCTTCCTCGCGGCGTTTGACCAGCCAAAGCCCGTGCTGACCGTCGGCGAGCGAAATATCACGAACGTCCCGGCTCAAAGCCTAGCGCTGCTCAATGACAATTTTGTCGCGTCGCAATCGAGCGGCTTCGGCGAGCGTTTTTTGTTGATGCCGTCCGCCCCCGCGCTCGGCGAGAGCGAGCGGCACTTGGCCCGCATCGACGCGATGTACCGACTCGCGTTCAGTCGTCCCGCAACGCCTGATGAAATCACACGGGCCATCGAATTCTTGAAATCTCAAACCATCACGCTTGGCCTCCCCGCCGATTCGTGGGCCACCGAGAAACAAGCCTGGTCAGAACTGGCTCACGCGATCGTGAATATGAAAGAGTTTTTGTACGTGCGGTAGTTGGCGGCGACACTTACCCTATATCATAAAAGAGACGGTTCTCAATGATCCAAACAGCGTTCAGTCCGAACTGCGTTTCGCAAGAGTCAGGAGTTTCGCAATGTCGCAAGTCACTTTGGAACGTCTCGAACAGCGAGTCACACAGCTCGAAAATCGTCTGGCTGAATTGTTGCCAAAATCGTGTCACGAGCCGGGGCGCGACGATTGGATGGAAACCGTTGGAATGTTTAGCAATGACCCGATTGCCCAACAGATCTTCCAGGGCGCTCTTAAGATTCGCGAGGCGGAGCGTGAACGCGCTCGAAATGGGGAAGTGGAATGATCATTCTGGACACAGATCACATTTCGGTCCTGGAACATCCTGATGCCCCGCGCGCGAAAGCTTTGGCAAAGCGACTTGCGGAATCGCCCGATCGAACGATCGTGACGACGGTCATCACGGTGGAAGAGCAAATGCGGAGTTGGCTGGACCTGCTGAATCGCTATCGTGATTTGCGGCAGCAGGCGGAGTATTACGAGCGACTGGTGGGGATGATCCGTTTCTTCAACAAATGGAAGATTCTGGGATTCGACGAACTGGCCCAAAAGCAATTTGCCGCGTTCCGTGCATCTGGAGTCAGCATCGGGCCAAATGACCTGAAAATCGCGAGCCTGTCTGTCACAAACGGTGCCTTATTGCTGTCGTGCAATGCGAAAGATTTCTCCCGAGTTCCCGGTCTGAAGTTTGAAGACTGGACGATCTTTGAGACTTCGTCATGAAGCCTATGCTTCGATTCACTCGACCGGGTCAATTGACGCGTCGTGAACGGCTCTGCCGGTCGTCGTTCGGCTTTGGGATGCTGGCTCTGCGCGGGCTTTTCGGCAATCAGGCGTGGGCCGACATTCCGAATTTCGCGCTCCGTACTCCACACGTTGTTCCAAAGGCCAAACGAATCGTGTTGCTGTTCATGGACGGAGGCGTTTCGCAAGTCGATTCGTTCGATCCAAAACCGAGGCTCAACGCGGAGCACGGGCAGCCGTTCAAGATGAAGATCGAGACGACGCAGTTCGAGCAGAACGGTTCGACATTCGGATCGCCATTCACATTTAAGCAGTACGGCGATTCAGGCATTCCCGTCAGCAACATGTTTCCGCACATCGCTCAGCACGTCGATGATCTGTGCGTAATCCGCTCGATGCAGTCGCCGTTCGCGGAACATGCTCAGTCGTGTTACATGTTGCACACGGGACATCAGCTTCAGGGACGGCCGAGTTTGGGTGCGTGGGTGTCTTACGGCTTGGGGAACGAGACCGAGAATCTGCCGAGCTTCGTCGTGGTCAACGGCGGCCAGTTGCCGCTGGGCGGCATCGCGAATTATTCGAGCGGCTTCCTGCCGGCGGTGCATGAAGCCTCGTTGTTTCATGTGGCTCCCGCAGGCGCGGCGGCGAATATGCCTGTTGTGGACAACATCCAGCCGGGAGAGTCTCGCCCCGGTCAGCAACTCAACAAGCTGCGGTTCATCACTGACAATGATCGGGAATTCGCCGGGACAGTCGGTTCCAGTGAAGCTCAGTTGGAGTCGGCCATCCGCAATTACGAACTCGCGTTTGCCATGCAACGTTCGGTTCCAGAGGTCGCCGCCTTTCAAGACGAGACCCCGGCCACGCTGGAAATGTACGGCGTGACGTCGAGCAATCCGTTTCAGGCTCGTTATGCGCGGCAATGCTTGCTGGCTCGGCGGTTGCTTGAACGCGGCGTGCGGTTTGTCGAGCTGACATGTGTCAGCGGCGTGCGATTCGTCTCGCCGTGGGACTCGCACAACGACATCAAAGGGGAGCACAAAAAGAACGCCGAGATCGTCGATCAACCGATCGCGGCGTTATTGCGAGATCTCAAGCAACGCGGGTTGCTGGACGACACAATCGTGCTCTGGACGGGCGAGTTCGGCCGCACGCCATTCGCTCAAGGGAGCGACGGCCGCGATCACAATCCGCAAGGCTATTCGCTATGGCTGGCGGGCGGAGGCATCCGCGGCGGCACGATCTACGGTGCGACCGACGAGTACGGCTATCACGCGGTCGAGAACATCGTCACCAGCTACGACTTGCATGCGACGCTGCTGCATCAACTCGGCCTGGATCACGAGCGACTGACGTTCCGCTTCGGTGGCCGAGACTTCCGACTGACCGACGTGCATGGCCGGATCGTCCGCGATATTTTGGCGTGATGGTGATCGCGGTCGTGGCCACGCTTCCCGGAGGCTGAGCCAAAGCGCGGCGGGACACTTCGGTGTGTCCATGTCTGAGCAGAGTCAACGTATCCGTGTCGAGTACCTTGAGACTCACGATGGATAGTCCTCAGGGTCTCGTTGACGTCGATACTCCTCGATCGCGGCTTGCCACTCATCGACAACGGCACCGCAGACACACACTGTGCCCGATACCGATTGGCTGAAATTGGCTCGATCAACAAAGGAATCTGCATGGCCTGCTCTCGCTTTGGTCGAATGACTCGGTCGGTGGAAGGATACTGATGAATGTCGGCTGTTTCCATGTGATCCTTCATTTGTCCCCAATGGCTGCGGCAAACTATCCTGCTGGGTAGAACGCATCAAAAATAGCGAGAAAGACAACGAGATGGCCAAGCGGTACTGTATGCCGGACCCGACGGCGGCGTTGACGGACGAGATGCTCTTGCAGCAAGTCGCGCACGGCAGCCGTGTCGTGGACTTTGGGTGCGGCGATGGCAGGTCGCGAGCGTGAGATCGAATCGCGACGTTGGCCGTCTGTGCCGCTGAAATCGCGACGTTTCGCGACACAGTGTACGATCATTAACGTTGACCCGCGCGTGACGCGGAAGCACTCGCTCACGACCGTAGGCCCTGTTCGCGGAGCAATTGATCGGCCCAAGATTCATCCTCGGTTTCCAACGGCGGCTCGGGCGGCTGTTGGTAATTGAGCCGATAGCGGCCGCGTTCGTAGCACTCATCCAGCAGCGGTTGAAGTTGCAGGACAACGTCGCTGTCGGTGGGACGCAGCGGAATGCGGATGTTCGGCAGCGACTCGCGGAGCGTGATGGGATAGAGCGAAGCTTCGTCGGGACGAGTCGCTCGGCGAACGTTGATCAGGTAGGGAGTACGGCACTTCCGCGGTAATTTGCGTTCGGGCATCGCCATGACGAACGTGCCACCGCGAATGAGGTCGATCTCCACGAGATTCACGCGAGCCGCAATGAACTCGGCTTGCTTCTGGCGATACGACTCGCGGCCTTCGCTAGATTTGTTGGCGGGGCTGAGGAGTTCAATCGCGGTGATGACTCGGCCGCCCGACTCGAGATCGAGGATTTCGATGTGCCGCTCGGTCCGCGGGTCATCACGCAACCGCACGACGGTTGGTTCCGCGACCGCGATCGCGACTGACGAAGAGGTCTCGGTGGCGATCGAGTACGGCGATTCTCGTTCAAAGACATTGACGTCGGGATAAATCGTACGGCGTTCGTCCTCGACATCGACGGTGATGCTTTCTTCAACCCGCGCTTCCAAGTCGTCCGGTAACGATTGATTTAACGCATCGCGCATTGCGACCGTGAAGCTGGTGTGAAAATCTCCCCAACGCTGTTGTAGGTAGGGGTTCATGCCGGGAAATGGATTCTTCATGGTGAACTGCTCCGCATCCTTGGCACATTACAACAAGACTTCGCGGATCACGCGAGCTTTCGCCAATTGTCATCTGTCATCTTTCCGTGCCGCGGTCGCAAGAGCCAGGCAAGTAAATCACCAATGAAGACATCGGGCTGTGGCTCGAACTCCGTCATTTGTCGACAATGGCTTCCACAAACTATCCTGCCACGGAACGCACATCAATTTGCCGCCGCAGTCTGGCACATCGAGAGTTGACCGACCTTTGTAGTTCCGAAAGAGGCGAGGGAAAGACCAACAATGGCCAAGCGATACTGTATGCCGGACCCGACGGCGGCGTTGACGGACGAGATGCTCTTGCAGCAAGTCGCGCAC
>JAYVSP010000934.1:0-7938 GCA_043775215.1 Planctomyces sp.
GATGTAACCCGAAGCGTCAGCGAGGGCGAACGCTTCACGGACCGCGGATTTCATCGCGTTCTGGAACGCTCGCCCTCGCTGACGCTTCGGGTTGCATGACATTACAGCCTTCCCAAATTGAAACATTGGCCAGCCCTGGTGAATCGTCTGGAAGACCTGTCCCACGAACTGACCGAGATCGAACTTCCGCTGAACTCGGTCACGCATCGTCACCGTCCCGCCGACCATGCTCGGTAGGCGGGAAGAAATGATCGGAAAAAGATATTTTCTAAACTGGTCGAGTTCGACAGGTTTAGAATTCCAATGGTAAAGACAGTTCATCGGAAAGGAGCAACGCCATGAATGCCGTGAGCGCCATTTGGACCAACGGTCGCATTCTGCCCTCGGAGCCGGTCGATTGGCCGGACGGAAGTGAGCTTCTCGTCGAGCCGCTTTCTACGGAATCAAAGAACAACGAATCCATTTTGCGCTGTGGCTTTTTAGTCTTGCTCACGGCAGTAGCGAGACCTCCTGTGGCATGCGACGGAAGAAATTCAGTTTCTGCGTGACGGCGTAGCGGTTCGGATCGGCGAGAAATTGCTCGCGCGAGCGTTTGTCGGCGAAGAAGTAGATTTGGTCTTTGTGAGTTGCTGTCCAGTTGGTCTTTCCGGCGGACAGACGGTTCTGCGAGCGAAATAGCACCGGATCGCAGCCGTGAAGACCTGGAGTGTAACGATCGGGGTTGGCTTTGAATTCAGCCACTTCTTGCTCATCCAGCATGCGATAGCTGACGCCTTGATGTTCCACGGCGAATTCTCGAATGCCCGGCTTCCAGGCTCCCTCGCGAACCAACGTCACGGGCGAATGGCCATTCAATCCAACGACGTATCCGGCATCGCGTTCGTGATGTCGAAAGACTTCAATATCCGGCGTCGCCGATAGGTCAAGTTTTTGCCCAGCCTCTTTCGCCATAGCGTGCTTCACAGCAGATCCCTCTGGAATCAACGCGATGCGTGCCTCGCCGATTGGGGATGTCGCAGGTGCTGACTTGTGGGATTTACTGCGCAGTTGCGTGACCGTGGTGATGTACGCAATTTTACCTAGAGAACCGACAGAGCGTCCGGTTTCGCGACCATTCGCACTGAGAAAGATATCGGTGGGAAGCGCCGTCACTCGAAACCGCTGCGTTAACACGGATTGCTGATCGCTGTTCACTTTCACTCCGACGACGCTGACGCCGAGGTGACGTTGCAGATCCGCGGAACTCAAGACTTCTCGCTCCATGTTCTGACACGGACCGCACCAGTCCGCATGGAAATGGACCACAAGCGGCAAGTTGGTCCGCTTGGCTTCCTGTTGAGCTTCTTCAAAATGGGTGTGCCAACTTGTTCGTATTGGTTTGATTGCCGGATGCCCCGAATCGGCCGGGCGATCGGATTTTTGAGTTGTGTCGACCGTCGTCTGATCACGAGTGACCGCGGTCTCGTTTTCAATCGGCTGACTTTGGTTTTGCTCGACAACCTGGATTTCTAAACCTGGCGGAGCAAGAAGAATTCCCACACAAATCAGTTGAGCTAGGCACACAATCCAACCTCCTTCATTTGAGGTATATGACTCGGCGAGCGGCGGAACATCAGTCATCAGTGTCTCCACACAATCAAACTACCTTCTTCATGGGAGGTATCTGACGAGCGGAAGAGCCGGTGGACGGGATGAGCGCATCAGCTTCCCAATCCGTGTTCATAAAATCAACCCAAATTATCCAATTATGCCAATTTACCTAATTGACATTTTCTACGAGATCACTAGATTCGACTCAATCGACCTACTTGATTGCATGTCGATGGTGAGGTTCGCGTTTGGACATCACTCAATTTTTTTCGAGACGTGCGTATGATGGTTCATGCGCGGTCATTCCCAGGCGTTTGTTGAGGAGGCAGCACTCATGCGTAAAGTCTTTGCGTGGCTGATGAAAGGAACATTTGTCGCGGCGATTGCGGCGGGGGTACTGATGCCTTCTGACGCTTTTGCTCGGAAGCACAAGAGCTCGAATGGCTCTTTGGGATCATCGGGTTCCTCCGGTGGTTCGTATGGTTCTCACGGATCCAGTGGTGGTTCTCACGGATCAAGTGGTGGTTCCAGCGGATCTGCCGGACATTATGGATCGAATGGTTCTTCCGGTGGTTCTTATGCCTCACATGGATCAAGCGGATCCAGTGGTGGTGGACACACCACACCTGCGGCACCGGCCGCCCCGATGGCCCCGGCAGCTCCGGAACAACCGCAAGCAGCAGTTCAGCGCCCATCGGCCATGTTGGTCATGAGCGTCCCTGAATCTGCCGTGGTCTATTTGATGGGACAGCGGATGACGCTGACGGGAACAACGCGTCGCTTCCGGATTCCGCTGAAAGAGAATGGGAAAGACTATGGCTATCAAATCCGCGTGGAGACGGCACGCGATGGTCAAACACTGACCGCCGAATCAACTCCCAAAATCCGCAGCGGACATCAGTTGGAATTGAAGGTTGTCGAGACCGACCAGAAGGAGTTGGTGGCCATCGCTCAGGGCAACTAGAGCGACGTCAAAAGAGGAACTTGAGTCCGTTGAGCGATGTCTGAATGGCCATGAACCGAGCGGGCAAGTGGTCCAGACGACGCATGTTGCTCAACGGATTCAAGAAATCTGGGAATGGCTGGAAAGGGGAGCACATGCTCCCCTTTCGGCATTTTGGGCAGAATTTTCCGTGCATCTCTCGTTTCCGGGTAAGGAGCGATTGAGTCGGTCCAGCCGGAATGATTAGACACGATCCGCGGCGAGGATGACCGCTTGTGTGTTGGTGAACTGACAGAATTCCGATCGCGGAGCGAACGGACTACGTAGCTCATTCGCTCCGCGACTGAGATTCGGACGACGACATGAAGTTGATCGAAACTCAACTGAACCGAAACGACACAGTCGACGGCGCCGGTGATTTGTCATCGGTGGACCGCCGCCGCTCGATGCGGCAAAAGGTTGGATTTGCGCTCGTCAATGTTTGGCTGGTCTATCATCTTTTTGCGATCGTGATCGCACCGGCATCGGTGGCTCCTTCATCACGCATGGAACAGGCCGGTTGGGAGATGGCATCGCCGTATCTGCAACTGATGTACTTGAATCACGGCTTTCATTTTTTCTCTCCCGAACCTGGCGGGAGTACGCTGGTTTCTTACGTGCTTGAGTTCGAAGATGGGACGACCCAGTCCGGTCAATTTCCGAATAAGCAGATTTGGCCGCGATTGCTGTATCATCGACACTTCATGCTGTCGGAGTTTCTGGGGGCACAATCGCCTGAGCGACAGCAAGTGCTCGTGCGGTCGTACGCCAAAAATCTTTGTCGTGAGCACGGGGCCAAAAAGGTGACTGTCTCGCGAGTGATGCACGACTTGGCACCGATGGAGCGCCTTCGAGCGGGAGGGAGCCTCGACGATTCCAGTTCGTTCGAGGAAGAACCGTTGGGGACGTTTTCATGCGACGAGTTGTAGTTGCCGCTGGAGAGTGGCTGCTCGCGCACTGGTGTCGGTTCGCCTTTGCCTGGGAGCAGTTTTGGTTCGCGCCCGCCGATCCGGTCCCGCTTGGGCTGATTCGCATTCTGGTGGGATGCATGCTGTTTTACACCCACTTGGTGTGGGGCAAGGATTTTCAAGCATTTTTCGGCGCGCGGGGCTGGATGACTCCGGAGACGTTGGACATCTTCCAGCGTGGCCAGTGGATCTTCTCGTTTTGGCGATGGGTGCCCGAGTCCGCAATGTGGCCGGTTCACCTGTTGTGCCTGTGCGTCTTGAGCCTTTTCGCGATCGGCCTGTGGACGCGGGTGACATCGATCCTGACTCTGGTCATCACGATCTCCTATTCGTATCGGGCGCAGTTCGCCAACTTTGGTTTGGACCAGATCAACGCGATTCTGACATTCTATTTGGCGATCGGGCCGTCGGGCGCGGCACTGTCGGTGGATCGACTGATCGAGCATTATCGCCGCGCGAAGAAAGCTCTTGCGGAAGGGAAGCATTCGGCACAAGTCAAACCTGCTCCGCGAGTCTCCGCGCGGCTCGCGCTGCGATTGATGCAGTTGCACTTCTGCGTGATCTATTTTTACGCGGGAATTTCGAAGCTGCAGGGTCCAGCCTGGTGGAACGGCGAAGCAATGTGGCGCGCCTTCTCGAATCTGGAATACCAGTCGACTGACATGACTTGGCTGGCTTGGTATCCGTGGATTTGTCATCTGATGACTCACACCACGATTCTGTGGGAACTCACTTTTTCTGCCTTAATTTGGGTTCGTCCGCTTCGCCCGCTGATCTTGATCATGGGAGCCTTCATGCATCTGGGAATCGGCGCTTTCATGGGGATGTGGACATTCGGTCTGGTCATGATTTTCGGTCACATTTCGTTCTGGCCGCCCGAGGCCGTGCATTGGTTGCTGACGCGTTTTCGATTAGCCGATGCACTCGATGCGGACAACGCAGACTTGTTGCCAGTGTCGTCCAATTTGACCTCGGTGTCCGGGTCGCGGACCGAAAACTGGTTGGATGCAGTGGTGGCATCAGTGTGCGGTGAGAAATCGGACGAAAGTGTGAATGTTCTGCGAGCAAACTCGATGACAACCACAGCGGTGTCGTCAACATCCGATGTGGAAGCAAGTCCCTCACCATCGTCCGCGGTCAAATCGCGGCGGCGACGCTGCCTGTTATGTGTCGATCGAGACGCTCAAAATCTGTTGAACGTGTTTCAATACTTCACAGCGCATGGGTTTCAGTGTCTGCTGGCGGTCGATCCCACGGATGCGTTGGAAGTGGCGTCGGAGTCGATTCCGGACGCCATTCTGGTATTGGGCACGATGTTCAACGACGACGAAATTGAGTCGTTGCACTCACATTACAAAGACATAGAACTGTCAATGCCGCTGCTCTACATGTTGCGGTCGGGACAGCGGCAGCGCATCGGGTGCTCATTAGAAACGAGCCAAGTAGCCATCTTGGATGCGACGCTCTCGCTGGGAGAAATGCGACAGCGAGTGGAGTCCATGCTGGTGCAACCGCATTCTCAGTTGCTGCCGGCAGACAGGGCGGAGTCTCGCAACGCGCCACAGGATCACATCAATCACGGGACGCTGTCATGACTGTGAAGATTTCCAATTTTCTTGCTGTGGTTTGTTGCTTGACGTTGTTCGTGTCGGGCTGCGCGGAGACGTCGGACTCACTGGAAGTTTTGATCGAACGCGGCCGGCTGAAGGAACGGCAGCAGCGCTATGCCGAAGCCATTGAGGCTTATACGGCGGCGTTGAAGCAACGACCGAGCGACGCGATGTTGCATTATGACCGGGGCGTGGCCTACGGTCAGCTACAGCAATTCGACTTCGCGATCAGGGATTACACGCGTGCTTTGGAACTCGATGCCGCATTGGCTCGAGCCTACAACAATCGCGCGGTCGCCTTCGCGCAGATCAAGGAGTTCACGCGAGCAATCGAAGACTGCAACCGCGCGATTGAACTGGAACCCAACGATGCGCTCGCCTTTCGGAATCGGGGATTGGCTCATCACGACATGCAGCAGTACGAAAAAGCGATCGAAGACTACAACGCGTCGATCCGGAACGACGGCCGTTCGGCAATCTCCTATTTTCATCGCGGTAACGTCTACCTCGAATTGAAAAAGTACGATCGGGCCATTGAGGATTATGATCAGGCATTGCGTCTGGATCCGAAATTGCCGAACGCCTTGGTGAACCGCGCAACGGCGCTGGCCGCGACCGAATCCGCACCTCCCGTCGATGTGGCAGCCGCGCCCATTTCTCACGATGCGGCTGCCGAAGCGATTGTCGCGAAGCATTTCAAAGGACTCGGCTTTCACATGCAGAGATTGACTCGGGAAGCAGCGCCTTGGATGTTTCACTGCCAGAAAGACTCCGTGGAGTTCTTCGTGCTGGTGAAGAGCTCCGCATCCACGGACCAGCCAGACGTCGAGGTGACGCAGGCCGAGATCGAGTCTGCGCGCGAATCTGCGATTCTCGTGCGGTTGGCGATCGTCACGGGAACGATTTGCACCCTGCATGACAACTGGCTCGAAGCAGACAATCTGAAGGCGGTCCGCTTTCAATTTTCGCCACGCAATTCGGTTGACGAACACTGAGCCGGCTCGACACAAAAACAAAACCGGCCGAGGAATCCTCCTCGGCCGGTTTCGCGTTTAATCAACTCAGACAAAAACTTGTCGAGTTCGTCGTTAGTCGTGGTAAGTTACTTCAATGTGGTCCCGCTTTGTCTGCACGGTTACGGCATATTTGCCGAAGTCGTAGCGGGTGCTCTTACCATCCCTGTGGCACTTGACGGTCGGCGGACAGCACTGATCCGGCACACAAATCTTGACTTTCACACAAGGCGGTTTGCAGCACGGATTGCACGGGTCGGGCCGCCAGCACGGATCGCGGGCTTCGACGATCATCGGCTTGGCACAGCAAGACATGTCTCGCAAGTGCTTGTATTCCACGCACGGATACAGGTCGACTGGGCCGGCCATGACGACCGGGGCAGCCATGACCACCGAGGGACTCGCGACCGGATCCGGCATCGGAATCGGAGGTTGCGCTTCACTCACCGTCGCCGACGCCGCCACAACACTGGCGGCCAACAGACTCAAGAACTTTACCTTTTTCATCGTCAGTCTCCTTTGTTTCTTGGACGCTCAAGTCCCCGCCGACGGTACAGCAACGTCAGCCACTGGAAACATACCCTACCCGCCGCGGGACGAGACACCCATTGGTCCGATTTCTGATCGGCACCTTACGGGCTATCACGGGGTTGCCGGTTCCGTCCATCAAACCGGCCGAGAAGATGATGCAGAACTCCCTCACTCTACGCAAGTAACTTGATCCGGAAAGTTTACTTGGATTAACCAAACCCTCACGAGCGATTTGCGAATGTCCTGACGAGTTTGCGTCGCGTCGCAAACACTCCTGAGTTCATAAGGCGATTGCGTCTTCCGGGGGAAAGCCTCCATAATCCAGAACTTCGTCTAATACGTGTTGCTTTCCGGCAACATGTCGGCGACGTTCAGCAGAAGGATTTGGGTCATGAACAGTGAACTTGTGCAGCGTTCGTCGCGGAGTTGGCCGTTCCTGAGTTTAATATCTTGGGGATTGCTGGCTTCGGGAGTCTCCGGCTGTGGTTCCAGCGACGGAGCTCCTGGCACGGGCACAACTGCCAAAGAGACCAAGCCGAAAGGGGATGCCACACCCAAAAAGACCGACGGCTCCAAGCCAGCCGGCTCATCGAACGGCCCCAAATCCGTCGGCGGGATTCCGTATGACGTCTTCTTCGACAAGCCTCTCGTCATCGCCGCCAACACTCAAGCCGGCGCGGCCTCGAACACAAAAGTAGCGTCGGCTGATCCCAACAGTGGTGCAGCCACTCCCTCCGCAGACGATCCCGCGACCAGCGCAGTTGCGAAAGATTCCCCCAAGAACGCCGATGCTTCCGGCGGCGGCACTGCGTCGCTGAAGGACATCATCGATAAGGACTCGCTGGCCAACGAGGTCAAGAACATCCGCAACTATTTGGCAGGCAAAGCCGCTTCGGTCGCGACGTACAACACCAGTTATTTGGAGATTGCGCCGGAAGCCGCCACGTTGGCGGTGCTCGCCGTTGCCGTGCAGCAGTATCCGGAAGAGTTCTCTTGGAAGAAAAATGCGAAATACGTGCGAGACCTTTCCGCGAACATCGCCGAGATGACCAGTTCCGAAAAGGCCAAGAATAAAAACACATTCGATGCCGTTGCCGCCGCTTTTGAAAAGATCGACGACATCCTCAAGGGATCCTTACCCGCCGGTCTCCCGGAATCTGCCGACAGCAAAGACTTCGGCGAGGCAGTCGGTGGCGAATTACGGCACGTCATGAAACGCATTCAAAAAGCCGAGTCGTTCTTGA
>JAYVSP010000935.1:0-2820 GCA_043775215.1 Planctomyces sp.
ATTCTCCCCGGAGCGCAACCCAAGGCAGACCTTGGCGATGGCGCTTTCGGTATCCAAAATCTTCTCACAAAAACAAGATTCTCAACGTTTGCAGTACAGATCAAAAACAGATGGCGAAGTGTTTTCGAATTGGTCGTGACGGTCGGCGTCACTCGAATCTCGATCGTCTGGTTTTAATTGATCCGTGTTTCATCAGTGTTTCATCCGTGCCAGAATCGCTTGGGTTGCGGACAAATAAGCCCATCACAATCGCGGTTTTCAACATTTCGTGTTTCACTCGAAATCTGAGTCCGTGTTTGACGGGCAGGTTAAAAACCTGCCCCACGACTATGACGCTCGCCTTGAAGATTAGGTGCGGCACAGTCCGCAACCCAATTGCCATCATTCCCTTGCCCCCATTCCTTTGCCAGCTTGCAGCTTTATCTAATGAGTCGCCTTCGGTGGGGAACGCCCGATGAATTCGCTGGTATCGATTTCCAAAAGTCGTCTCGCGCTTCGATTCTTCTCGCTGTCGCTGAGCCTGCTGATCGCGGCCGCATTGGTCGCTATTGTCGGGATCAGCCTGTCTGCGAGATTTGGGGCCAAAACACATTCCGTCATGCCCACCGCTTTCTGGATCAGTACGGCGCTGCTGGCAACGGGCAGTGCAATGCTGCAACGCGCTGCCTGGCACGTTCGATTTGAGCGGCACGCACCGTTTTGCCGGCTGCTGCTGTGTTCTCTGGCGATCGGAACTCTTTTTGTCGGCGTGCAGATCTGCGGTTTGTGGCGACTCGTGCAGAACCAAACACGCGCGAACACTTCGATTCCCGAATCGGCCGAGACCGGCGCGAATGCTTTCGTCGTCATGGTGGCCGGACTCCACGGAGTCCACTTTCTGGTCGCGCTGCTGTTCGTGGCTTGGGTGACGGTGAACGCGTTTGCTCATCGCTATGATCACGAATACTCGTGGAGCGTCACGTTCTGCGCGTGGTTCTGGCACACGCTGGGAATCGTCTGGCTGGTGATCCTCGCCCTGTTTGCCGCCGGAGCAGTGACTGGGTTCGAGGGGATTTCAGTTCCCGATCCACAGATCAGCATTCTACCCCAACGGGGTTGCGTCATCCGCTGACACAACCCCGTTGGGGTAGAGAACTGCTCGGTGACCTTTCCTTGATGCCAAACAGCAGTTTCCAGGACTAATAATACACAGCCCCTAACGTCCGCCGCTCGCCGGAGAGTTGCAAGCGGGAGGCTGGCACTACGAACTCATCATCGAGGGGCGATCACCTTCTCGCCGCGTTGAGCATATTCGTCTTTTTGGGCTCGGTTGGTGGCCAGCGGCACGGGCATCAACTGGGGCTTCGGATCGAAGGCGAAGGTGTGGCGGGGAAGCGGCTCGACTTTTCGATTGCGGCTGACCGCGGTCGGCAACTTGGGAATGATCCAATTTTTCTTTTCTGGTTCGGGGACGAGCAGTGATTGCGGCATCACGGTCGGAATCTTGGTGATAGCGTGCTCTTGCTTGTGCTCGGCGAACAATTGAAACGTGGCGGGGATCATCGGATCGTGTTCCGATGAGAAGTTGCCGACGCAGACCAGCGACTTTTCTCGTTCATGCCACACAAAAGCGTCGAATTTGCGTTGGTGATGCAGGTCGCTTTCGCGGAGGGCTTGGCACAAGATTTCGGCATTCCGACCGGCTTCGTCGAGTGTCTTGGCCTTTCCGAAGTCTGAGTCATCGTCGATCAGACCTCCCGGTTGAGTCGACACTCGGGTTCGTCCATAAAACGATGCGACCACGAGCGTGTATTTGCCGCGATTCGACAGCAGCGAGTACTTGCGGTCGCCATTGATCTGCAACAGCAGCGGATCCAATTTGCGCTGCGCGACATCAGCGGACGACAACAGCGGGTTGAGGGTCAAGAACGCACCGCTGAGCGGTCCTGGGCGTCCCGGAGTCGAGCGAAATACGGCGTGGTCCGCAAACGATGTGGGTTTGAAGTTCTTGATAAACGCCAATGTCTTTTGAGCCACGCTGTCTTCAGCCGACGGGTAATTCCCCGCGACCACGCAAATGCGATTGTCTTTCGTTTTCACGCCGCGCCGCACGGTCTTGCCATTGCGGTCAAAGGTGCTCAGTCGTTCGACCGATTCCTTCTGTTCGAACACGTACGCCGGGATATTCTTCTTCCGAAGTTCAAACACGAGTTCGGCGGCCGCTTCGGCGGGACCGGGACCGTCCGCTCGGTATTCCGGCGGCGGTTCGGCCAAGCTGACAACCATGATCATCCACGGTCCATTTTGTCTGCTGAGTTCATATTTCTTGCCTTTGACGGCCTCAATTTTGTCGGCCAGTGCCGTCGAAGAAACATGACATAGCAGAGCAAACAGATAACCAAGCCCAATGCGGCGGGAGAGGTTGACCACGGCTGACTCCATTTGACCGAGGGTGGCGTATGACGCGGTCCGCAACCGATTGGTCGCGCCGCGCCGGAAAAAAGACTGGTGAAGGGGCGGGAATGTAGCGCGCGTGCGAAGAACAGGTCCAGATCGGTTACGGGATGTCAATTACACATATCTGAGAGCGCGAATTTCCTTGCGGACGCTTCGGGTCCGCGTGCGGTTCACTCTGTAATTTTGGGGTGTAAGTCTTACAAGCAGCATCAAGGCAGGATGTTCAAATCGGACCTGCCGTGCGACGGTCGATAATTCATTAACCGCGGATTGGCGAAGAGTTAGCGTCCGCGAATGGGAAACTCTGATTCAAAAGTCTGAGCACTGGCACGCGGCCTGCATTCTTCTCTAAGGTCGCCGCACACCGGCGATCGCAGCCCGAAG
>JAYVSP010000936.1:0-6890 GCA_043775215.1 Planctomyces sp.
CTTGACGGCACTATCCCAAATTTGCACCTGTGGCGCGCCGCGGAGATAAACGCCGCTGTCTCCGCCGACGGTAATGTTCCACTCAAGATACAGTTCAAAATCGGTGTATTCCCGGGCAGTGCACAGGTTGTCTCCCTTGCCATCAAAGAGGAGAACTCCATTCTCTGATCGCCAATGAGTCCGCATGCGATCGTCTGCCGCAACCTGGGCCGAGGCGAGTTCTGAAGGTGTCATCAGCACACGTTTTTTTGGATCGCCGACTTCGCCCTTCCAGCCGGTCAGGTCTTTCCCGTTGAAAAGAGGGAAGAAACCGGGCGGCAGATCTTCTGGCATCCGTGGCAAAAGTGGTTTGACGATCGGCGGGGCCGCATTGTTTTGGGTCGGCGGAGTGCTATTGTTTTGGGATTGTGATGTCGAGGTGACAGGGTTGGTGCCCGTAGTCGACGAGGTGACCATCCTTGGCGGGACCGGTTTTTCGGCAAGGATTTGACCATCCGCATTGACGACCAGTTGATCGCCGATCAACTCGACTTTGACTCGTGTCTCCAGTCCCTTTTTCAGGAGGAATGTCTCTGTCTCAAAGGACAGGTCACCGCGAGTAATAATCAGTTTCTTTTCTCCGGTCTTCAGGGACACGGGTTCAATGTCAGCACTGCGAAGCGTCAACTCCGTGCCTTTGATGGTCAACTCGACTTCCGGGTCGAGGATTTCCACTCGCAGAGTTCCATACGGTGTCTGTACGAAGAACACTATAGCCAGCAGCATCAGTACCGAGGCCGCTCCTCCGCCGATCAACACGCGCGGGTCACGATACCACTTCGGCGAAGGAGTTGGGGGCAAAGTCCGCTGTTTCTTCAGACCCGTTTGCCCGCGAACTGTAACTTTGGTCTGGGGATCCGTATCGACGCCGACGTTTCCGGTGAGAATGGTAGCTTCTGCTGCCGGGGCGACATTGACATGGGTCACCGGAGCCTTCACGTTCCGGGTCGCAGTGCTGGCCGCAGCCGGAGTGGAAAGATGGCTGAGAAACGACTGCAGGCTGGGATCTTCGGGCATCCTGGGGATCGCAGGATTTGAAGTGGAGCTGGATGAGCCATGCTGACAAGCTTCCAGATCACGGATCACCTCGGTCATTGTCTGATAGCGATCCTTCGCCTGCTTGGCGACCATCTTCTGAAAGACGGCCTCTACCGCGTTTGGAACGTCACTGTTCATAGTGCATAGTGAAGGAATCGGCGCGTCACGATGCGCCAGCAGTTTTGCCATCAACGAGTCTCCGTCATAGGCAGATTTCCCGGTGAGCAGATACCACAATGTGATCCCCAGACTGTAAATGTCGCTGCGTGCATCGGCATGCTTGGTGCTGAGGGCCTGCTCCGGAGCCATGTAGTCAACGGTTCCCATGACCGCTCCGGTGCTGGTCAATTCGGCCTTGCCTGCCGACTCGCCTTCGATGCGTGCCAGTCCCATGTCGAGAATCTTGACGGTTCCCTTTGAGTCGATGAGCAGGTTGGCCGGCTTGATATCACGATGCACCACCCCCTGAGCATGCGCGAATTGCAATCCTTGTGCCGCCTGCAGAATGCAATGAACAGTCTGCTCAACCGACAAAGGCCCGTTCTTCCTTACCAGCACCGAAAGATCACTGCCTTCGACATACTCCATGACGAGAAAGTGGGTTCCTTTGGCTTCATCGGCATCGTCCGTGGCGACGACGTTGGGATGCCTCAGTTTCGCAGCGGCTTCAACTTCCCGATGGAATCGCTTCAGTGCATCGGGCGTCTTGACAAGGGCTGCGGACATGACCTTGAGAGCGACCAGCCGTTTGAGGCGTTTGTGTTCGGCTTTGAGGACAACACCCATGCCACCCTGGCCGAGCTTATCGAGGACGACGTAGTTTCCGAGAACAAGCGTTTTTCCTTTCCCGGCGTACAGTTGTTCGGCCTGATATTTAGTGAGCTTCTTCTGCCGAACCAATTCGCGTGCGAACTGCTCGCTGTCCTTTGGCTGTTTGTCCACTGGCAAAATGGACAGAACTTCGTTGATGGAAACGGAATCCATCAATCCGCTATTTGTCACCTGTTGGATGAATTCGTTGAGTGAAAGAGGCATGTTGGAACACCACAGCGATTGTTTGGGAGCGGTTGAACGGACGACCGTCGAATACTGGACCGAGTCAATTAGGAATGGGATGTTTCGCTAAGGCTGTCCTTTCGTGGCCGGATTGTCCCAGAAGACCGTGCAGTTGGGGAGAGATTGTTGCCGCTTGGCCACTCCGGCGGCGGTGAGCTTTGTGCCGCGAGCCGTCAAGACGCGCAGGTGGCGGCAGACGGTAGCCCGATCCGGGAGTGATGGTCCAATTCCGGTTCCCCTTGTCCTGATAGGCCAGCGGCAGCCCTTCCTGTTTACTCAGCCAATTCCAGAACTCGGCCGCGTCGTTCCAACTCATGCAGGAGACCGGATGATCGTCTGTGGGTGCGAATTCGGTGTCGTTCCACAACTCGATCTTCGCGGCCGGGTTCTTGAGTTTGCCTTGCTCCCCTTCGGTCTTGAAGCCCGTCGCGGCAAACTTCTTGAACTGGCCGATCGTGACTTCCGTTGCACCCAACAAGAACGGCTTCGAGATGACCACTCGGTGCTGCGGATGTTCGCCCTGAACCCGGTTCCTGCCTGGTTGACCGGCAGTGACTTCATCGGCCAGCTTCAACGCTGCTTCAATTTGCGCATCGCTACTGCCCATCAGGAACTCGCCGGGCGGGATGAGGATCAGCTTCGCGCCGACGCCGTTGATCGTCTCGACCGTCGTGCCGAGATGCTTGGCCCACGTCTCTTGATGCGCGCGAGCTTGCTTGGCATTAAATGGGGCTTTGGCGGGTGGTGGAGCGTCTGCGGGCTTGGCAGGTTCGTCCCAGACAATGCGGCAATTGGGCAACGCCTTCTGTAATGCGGCGACTCCCGCAGCGGTGACTGCGGTCTGTTGGACACTCAGATTTGTCAGCTCCATGCAATCAGCCAACGGCGAGAGGTCGGACACCCGTGTGTCGTAGACAGCCAGCCCCGAAAGCGGCATACCCCGCAGCGGTGATAGATCGGAAACCTGTGTTCCTTGAAGCTCCAATCGCGTCAGCTTCAGCCCCTTGAGCGGGGACAAATCGCGGAGTATTCCGCGACCGCCAATGCCGTCGCAGGAGAGCGCCGCCAACTTTGGCAAGGCTCGGACAGGCGAGATGTTGGTGACCGCGTGACTCACAAATTGCAGTTCGATCAAGTCGCCGTTCTCGATCCTGGAGTGTCCGAACTTCCCATCGAAACCCGGATTGAGCTCCACCAACTTCTGAGAGACGGCGGCCAACTGCTGCTCGGCGGGCATGGCCGCCACGTCCCTCATCCATTTCTGGAAGGCGGGGTCATCGAGATTCACCCACTTGGCCCCGCCGATCTGGCCGTGATGGTTGTTGCCGGATGAGTCCTTGAGCACATCGCCACTCCCCTCATCGAAGTGGTACAGGGCGAGCGTATCCTGATCCGTCGGCAAGTTCGCTGCGGGGACGAAGTCGTTGCGGTAGCGAGCGGTTTTTGAAATCCTTACCGTGTCGATCAAACCTTGAAATCCCGCGCCGAAGAGGAAGTCGGAAAGCTCCTGCTCCGCCGACTGTGCTTCCAACTTCACCGGAGACCTGAGCGACGACTTTCCGCCGACAAAGAGCTGCAGCTCTCCCTCGTTGATGACGCCCGCGACATGGACTCGCTCGCCATTGACGAACGCTCCCCCATCACAGGAGACGGTGGTGGTGTCACCATGCTGCCAGACCAATTGCCAATTCTGTTTCTCGGGGCTGATGATCAGGGAGTTGAATTGGAACCCCAGCAACTGATTGACGTTCGTAATCCGATCAACCGTCGGTGTGAAGCAGGCTTCCATCGTCAGTGGTCCGCCACGACGAACTCGCAGCGATGGCACTTGGACCTTAGAATCTGCCGTGCCGTCGAACTCCAGGGCGAATGTCGCTGCTGCCGTCGCCGTCGAAGTCATCGCCTTGTCAGTCGGCTTGAAGACACCGTGGCTGCTTTGGATTTCGCACCACGGCATCGCCTGCACCAGTTGTTTGACGCCGTCGGCGGTGAACTTGGTGTCTTGAATGTTGAGCCAGGTGAGCGACTTCATCTGGCTTAAATCGGGAATCGCAGCGTCGGTCACATTTGTAAAAGAGATATTCAGAAACTTGAGAGTTTTTGATTTCGCCAATCCCACCACGGCACGATCGCTAATTGGTGTTTGGGCGAGGGACAGAGCATCCAATTTGGGAAATTGCGACAGAGCCTCACCACATTCGTCGGTGAGCCGCTGACAAGAGTTCAGATGCAGACGCCGCAGGCTTGGTGACTTCGACAAGTCCAGCACGCTGCGATCGCTGACTGATGTATTGTCTAGTTGCAGATACTCAAGCAAGGGGAATTGCGCGAGCACAGCCCCGCAATCGTCTGTCAGCTGCAGACAACTGGCAAGGAACAGATTCCGCAACAAAGGCAACTTCTGAAGGTGTGTCAGAGACTGGTTGGTGACCGAGAGACCGTCGAGACCCAGCTCCGTCAGACTCGAAATCTGACCGATCGTGGCCAGCCCCTCGGAAGTGACGGATGTGCCTCCCAAATGCAGCCCAGTCAAAGAGACACAATTGAGCAACGGGATCAACCCGTCATCCGAGATCTTCGCTCCGTACACATCAAGCGAGGTGAGTTGTGGAAGCCCGCCGATGAACACCATTCCCTTGTCCCCGAATTCGCAACCTCGAAGCGACAAGCTCCAGATTGTTGGGAACGCTGACAGATGGGCGAGGTCCTGGTCCGAAATCGGTCGCTGAGTGAAAATAAGATAGACCACCGGCTTCCCGTTCGCGTACGCTTCCGCCGTGCTGCGAACCGGTTCGATTGATCCCGGCTGCCCGACTCCCACCTCCGCTCCGACCGAGAACAGCCAATCCAGGGCTTTCTTCCTGGCGGAGTCAATCGACTGGTCGCTCTGCACGGTCTCTGTGGTGGCACCGTTTGCTTTCGAGATCTCGCGATCGCCGAGCAACTCCTTGCCACGCATCGCCCGCACGCGCCGCCCGACGAGTGCGACCTGCACGGCGACCGTCTCCCCCTTCTTCAACACAAATTTGTCCGTATCGAATTCCAGATCGCCCCGTTTAATGTGCAGCGTATGCTCGCCCGGAGTGACTCGAACGTCTTCGCCCCCTTTGTCTTTCACGACAATGCCGGTCCCTGTGACCGTGACCTCGATCTGCGGGTCGTTGATCTCCACCCTTAACGTACCGTGATTCGTTTTTACGAAGAAGACTACGGACGCCAGCATCAACAGGCCCACGATGGCGGCTCCGATCAGAAGCAGACGTTTTGGTGGACCGGAGCGGCCTTTCAAGGACTTCTGATGTGGGATCGCCTGCCGGGTTTGCGTCTGCGGATCTGTGGGGACTTCAAAAGCCGTCGAGATCATCGTTGCCGCGAGCGAAGACTCAGCAACCGGCAGTGCGAAGGTCCGTGTCTTCATGGCCGCATCAACGCCTGTGTGACTGCGACTTGCGAAGCCATCCCCCGCAATATTCTTCAAGAACTGGTGCAGTTCGTCCCCGTGACCTCCCGAGTCCGAGCCAGCCTGAGAATTGAACGTCACGGCGTTACTGGATTTGCACGCTTCCAACGCCGCGATGACCTGCGTCATCGTCTGGTAACGATCCTCCGGCTTCTTGGCGACCATCTTGCGGAAGACCTGTTCGAGTGCCGTCAACGTAGCCGTGTCGCTCCGCGACACGGATTCCGAATCGCCACCGGTTCCCGTCGCCCCGAGCGACGTTCCTGAGCCGAGCGACGTTCGGAATCCCTGTCGCGGAGCGACACGGCTACATAGGACCGGAATCGGCGCGTTCTGATGCGCCATCAACTTCTTCATCATCGTGTCGCCGTCGTACAGGCACTTGCCGGCCAGCAAGTAGTACAACGTGCAACCCAGCGAATAGATGTCGCTCCGCGCATCCGCGTGCTTTGTATCCATCGCCTGTTCGGGGGACATGTAATCGACGGTCCCCATGATCGTGCCCGTGCTCGTCAGCCCCGCTCCTTCTGAGCTTCCACCGACCGCTCCGTCGATCCGAGCCAGCCCCATGTCGAGAATCTTCACCGTCCCCTTCGCGTCGATCAGCAAATTCGCCGGCTTGATGTCCCGATGGATGACTCCCTGTTCGTGAGCGAACTGCAGCCCGCGCGCCGCTTGAATGATGCACTGCACCGCCTGCTCGATCGGTAGCGGTCCGTACTTCTTCACCAACTGCGAGAGGTCATCTCCCGCGACGTACTCCATCACTAAGAAGTGCGTCCCTTGCACCTCGTCCGCATCGTGAGCCGCGACGATGTTGGGATGCGACAGCTTCGCCGCCGCTTTGACCTCGCGATGAAACCGCTGCACGGCATCCGGCGACTTCATTCCCGCCGGCGACATGACCTTGATTGCAACCACGCGCTCCATCCGTCGGTGGAGCGCCTTGAGCACCATCCCCATGCCACCCTGGCCCAGCTTGTCGAGGATGACATAGTTACCCAGGACCAGTGACTTCCCCTTGCCCGCGTAAAGTTGCTCGGCCTGAAATTTCGTGAGCTTCTTTTGTTTCACCAATTCGCGAGCGAGGTGTTCGCCGCTGTGAGGTTGCTGCTCGGTTGGCAAGGAACGCGCCGCCGCCTGCACCGTGTCGGGTGGCAGAATGCCGCTGGCGGTCACCTGCTGAAGGAAGTCGGCAAGCGACATCGGCATCGTTCAAACCTCAAGGACCATGCTCAAAATTGGCGGCGGCATGATAGCTGGTCGGTCGTCGCACGACTTCTCTCGCGGCGAAGAT
>JAYVSP010000937.1:0-6448 GCA_043775215.1 Planctomyces sp.
GGCTTGACCGATCTCAAAGAACGCCGACCCACACGGATAAGAAGGCCACACGGATGGGAGCAAGACCTCCACACCCTGGTCGGTGGACCCTTCGGTCAGAGGCCTCGCCTCGTTGGATTCTCGATGGATGTCGATGTTCCGGTCCATCGTTGGAAGATTTGGGAATGCGCCCAAATTGGCAGACAGTCCGATCGGAAGAGGTCGGCAAGTCGGCCATCAATGTTGTGGTAGTGCCTAATGTGATCGGTCATGTGCCACGGTGTCGCTTGAACGATCACGATTCAGTGAAAGGCTGGTGTTGTGAAGAGTTTCTGGGCTTAAGCAATCCATCCCAAGCGCCAATTCTCAATCGACAAACAACCGTGAATTCGTCGCAACAGTGCAGCGAATCGAATTTCAAAGTGTGAGGTGGCATTCAGTTTGCGAAGTTCGGCGAATGCTAAATCTGGCCTCGGGAATCAAGAGCAGCGATTTGCCCATAGTCGACTTCAGTCGTGATTGTGTCAGTTGCGCTCGGGGAGATGAGATCAACCGTGAAGGAGGCCTTCGATCATCGAACGCATACTTCGCGACGTTTCGAACTGAAAGGAAAAAATCATGTTGTCCTGGGCACTGACATTTTTGATTGTGGCATTGATCGCTGCGGCTTTGGGTTTTGGCGGGATTGCAGGCGAAGCGGCATGGGTGGCGCACGTATTGTTTGTCGTGTTTCTGGTTTTGTTTCTCGTCTCGGCCATTACCGGACGTCGAATAACGCGAAGTTGACCGCGAATCGGCGCATCAAGGTCACTGCCGGTATTTCCATCCTTGTTTACGGCATCTCGCGCAGAGTGAGGCTCAGTTCATCAATTCTGAATTCCAAGTCAGTCAGTGCCGCGGCGGCGGCATCTAGGTTTCCCGAATGGCCGATTTCCTCGACGCGACTTGCGGCGGCGAGAGCAGGGTGCGCATCGAAGTTGGCGACGAGTCCCTTCAGCGAATGTGCGGCGCGGATCAGTGATTCGGCGTCGTTGTCCCGCAGGCCGACGCGCATCTGCTCCGCGAGGCCCGGCGAGTCCTCCAGAAAGTAGCGCACCATCTTTTGGTAGAGAATCTCGTCGCCACCCATGCGCCGGAGCGCCGCATCACGATTGAGAGTCGGGATGTAGGGCTGGCCTGATTGGGAGACCTCATCACGGGTGATCGGGCCGGCGAGGGAAGAACCAGCAACAGCCGAGCGTGCTCCATACTGTTCGACCAATTCAATGACTCGTTCCGCATCGATCGGCTTGGTCAGGCAATCGTCCATACCCGCCGCGAGGAAGCGTTCCTGATCGCTCTTCAGCGCGTGGGCGGTCATGGCAATGATCGGAATATGGGACTGTGGTGAGTCCAGATTTCGAATCGCGGCGGTGGCTTGCAGACCGTCCATGGTGGGCATTTGGATGTCCATGAGCACCACGTCAAACTCATGATGGGTGACCAACTCGACGGCTTCGCGGCCATTTTGGGCGAGCGTGATGTGGTGACCCCGTTTGTCGAGGATCGCCTGAATGACCTTCTGATTGGCTGGCGTGTCTTCGACGAGCAAGACATGCAGCGGTTGTGGTGACGCAATTGGCGTTTCCCGCGCGGGCAGAACCTCGTGCAAACCATGCAGCGCGCGTTGAATCGCTTCGAGCAAGTCCGATTGCGAGACCGGCTTCTCCAGATAGGCAGCGATCTCCAAATCCTTGAGGCGATCGGAAAAGACCTGCCGATCGGCCGACGACAGCATCAGAATGACAGCTCCCGGCCAGCGGTGATCGTGGAGGATTTCGTCCGCCAGTTGAAACCCGTCTTTGCCGGGCATCAACGCATCGATCAGGATCAACGGGAACTGTTGCTGGTTTAACTGCACATCCTTGAGCAGGCTGAGTGCCGCGTCGGCGTCACTCACAGTTGTGGGACGCATGCCCCAACTGCTGAGCAAATCTTCCAGGATAAGTCGGTTGGTCCGATTGTCGTCCACGACCAGCACGGGCTGCTCGCGCAGTTCCGCGATCAGGGTGGCGGTTTCCGGAATCGGAGCCGCGGTCGGAGCGATCTCAAAACACGCGGTGAAATGAAACTGACTGCCGCGTCCCGGTTCACTCTCGACCCAGATTTGCCCTCCCATCAGTTCGATCAGCTCGTGGCAGATGGTCAAGCCCAGACCGGTGCCGCCGTACTTGCGAGTCGTCGAGGCGTCCACTTGCGTGAACGGTGCGAAGATCGTCGCTTGATCGGCCGGAGCGATGCCGATGCCGGTATCCGTTACGGTGAGATGCAGAGTCACTGCGTTGCTAGAAGCTGTTCGACTCATATCTTTGTCGTCTGAATTCGTGGGCCGGTTTTCGAGGTCCAGACAACCCGGTTCGACACGGACATCGACTACAACCTCACCGCGTTCGGTGAATTTGATCGCATTGCCCACTAGATTGATGACGATCTGCCGCAGCCGGTGTCGGTCTCCGAACAGGAACTCGGGAGTGTCACGATGGACTTGGCAGGCCAGTTCCAAGCCCTTTTCGTGAGCCCGTAATGACAATGTCTTGATTGTTCCGTCGAGTACCTCGCGGAGTCGGAAGGGAGCCAGTTCCAGTTTGAATTGCCCGGCCTCCATTCGTGAGAAGTCCAGAATGTCGTTGAGTAGAAACATGAGCGCATCCGCCGACTCCTTGGCGGTCCCGAGGTAGTTGCGCATCACCGGCGACAGTTCCTCGCCGAGGCCAAGCTGCAACATGCCGAGCACGGCATTCATCGGCGTGCGCAGCTCATGGCTCACGTTGGCCAGAAAGTCGCTCTTGGCGCGGTTCGCGGCGATGGCCGCATCCTTCGCTTCACGCAATTCCTGTTCGGCCTGTTTGCGGCGCGAGATGTCGCGTTCGATGGCCGACGAACCAATGAGCTTTCCCGCTGAATCACGAATGGGTGAGAGGGTCAGCGAGACCGGAATGAGTTGTCCGTCTCGATGTCGGCGCACGGTCTCGAACTGCTCCAGCCGTCGGCCACTTCGAATGGCCGCTCGCAGTTCGGCTTCAACTTCTGCATTGTCCGGCGGAAGGGTGATAGAAATCGGCTGGCCGATGGCTTCGTCCGCCGTATAGCCGTAACCCCGTTCGGCGGCCCGGTTCCAACTCGTGATCATACCGTCCAGTGACTTCCCCACGATGGGGTCATAGGAGGAATCGACAATCGCCGCCAGACGGGCTTGTTGTTCCAATGCCCGTCGGCGCTCGATGACGCGCTCCAACTGTTCGCCGACGTTCCTGGTCAGGTTGAGCAGTTCTTTGTTGGGAATAAGCTCTTCTGGAGTAAAGAACTCCATCACTGCGACGATTTCGTCACCAATCAGGATTGGAAATGCAAACGCTCCTTTGATGCCGAGATCGAAACTTTGACAGGATTGCGGGAAGTTATCGTCGCGGGCGATGTTCTCGATCAGAGCGGGGCGGCCCGTTTTCCAGACGCGTCCCGGTAAGCCCTCGCTGGGCGACAACGGGGACATGGCCTCTGTCACCTCGCGGAGCGACTGGAAGGCATTGGGATCGGTCAGAAACCACAACTTCGACGAAATGAGTCGCTTGCCATTTTCGTCGGGCCAATAGATGTGTCCCACGGGAGACCCGGCTGCCTTGCACACTAAACCGAGACACTTTTGCATCACATCATCAAACGAAATAGTCGGATCGGAAATGGTTTTGATCTGCTCGTTGAGTCGAACGACTTGGTCCTCGTACGTAAGTCGCTCTTCCATTTGCCTGCGCTGTGTCAGGTCGCGAATGAAACTAGTGAATAGAGGTGGTCCCTCAGTGGTAATCGGCATGATCACGATTTCCGCAGGGAATTCGGAACCGTCGCTGCGCAGCACGGGAAACTCAACCTGTTGACCCAACTCCGGCCATTGGCCGGTTGCGAGATATTGCCGCAAACCGTCGCGATGAGCGCCGCGCAACCGTTCGGGAATGATCAGCGCCGCCATTTCCTGACCGACCACCGTGGCGTGTAATCGTCCGAAAATGCGCTCGGCCGCCGGATTGAAGTCAACGATGCGGCCCATGTCATCCATCGTGATGATCGCATCCGTGGCGGTATCCAGGATCGCCGTTTTCCTCGCCTCAGACTGTTTCAACGCACCGCCCACGACGCTGACCAACATCCCTTCCAACAGAAACAGCGAGATTTTGATGTTGGCGTCCCAATTGTGGCCGTAAAGCGAATCGCCCGGCGAAAAGTAGTAAAACGAGGTCAGGCTCCCCGACAACAGTGTCGCAAACACGCCGGGTCCGCGTCCGCCAAACCACGCGCTGACCGCCACCGCCCCAAGACCGAGCAGGAACGGGCTGTCTTGCATCTGGATACCAGTCGCACCGACCAACTGTTTGAGAACGAACAATGCCGCAACGATCAGCAATGCGACCCCGTACCGCGTCACAAGAACCCTTCGGTTGTCTAACCGCATGAATTTCTCCGCGTGGTCTCACAGAGGTCGATTCAAAATGCTCTCGCTCCCCTCAGGCTTCGTCTGCTTCCATGGTCACCGTCTTGTCGAGTTTGATTCCAAACACCGCAATTCGGTCGCGGATCTTGCCACGAGTGATCCCCAAGATTTCGGCTGTCAGGGATTGATTGCCGCGCGCCTCACTGAGCACGCGGGTCAGCAGATGTCGCTCCATCAGTTCCAACGCTTCGGCATAGAGATTCTTCGATCCGGCTCGGAGTTGTCGGTCGATGAATCCATTGAGATCAAAATCTGGGAATCCTTCGTGGTTAACCGGACCCGATGTGCGCCGGACACCGCGAATTTCCACGGGCAAGCACTCCGCCACGATGATGGAACCGGTCGCATTCAGGAGCGCTTGCCGAATCACGCTCTGCATCTCGCGAACATTGCCCGGCCAAGGATAGTTCATGAGCAGCGTGGCCGCTTCGTCAGCGATACCTTCCACTTCGCACTTCTTCAGTTCGCTCCGGAATCGCGCCAGAAAATATTCCAGTAGCAATCGAATGTCCTCGCCCCGCTCACGCAAAGGCGGTAATTCAATGGTAAATCCGTTTAGGCGATAGAACAGATCGTTGCGAAACTTTCCCTCGCGTCCCATCGTGTCCAAGTCCTGATGCGTGGCGCTGATAAGTCGCACATCGGTTTGAATCGTGGAATTGCCGCCGACCCGTTCAAAGCGCTGCTCCTGCAAAACCCTTAAAACTTTGGACTGCACCAGCGGTGACATATCGCCGACTTCATCCAGGAACAGTGTGCCGCCGTGGCATTGTTCGAACTTGCCGATCCGCCGTTGATCGGCCCCCGTAAACGAGCCTTTCTCATGGCCAAACAACTCGCTTTCCAGCAGCGTGTCGGTCATGGCTGCGCAGTTCACCGCCAGGAACGGCCCGTCCTTACGTGGACTGTGCTGATAGATCGCCCGTGCCACGAGTTCTTTACCGGTACCGGTTTCACCGCGAATCAACACCGTGACATCTTGAGGAGCCACCCGTGCGACGGCTCTGTAGACCTCCAGCATGCGTGTACTGCGACCGACCAACTGATCGCCCGTTGCGTCCGCGGCATTGATGGCGGGCATGGGCATGGCCACGGGCACATGCATCAAGCGCCGCGACTCCAGGGCCTTGCCCACGGAATCGCGGAGCTTGGCCAAATCGAGCGGCTTCAGAACATAATCGTATGCCCCAAGCATCATGGCATCGATCGCACTGTCGCTGCTTTCTCCGACCGTAATGAAAATCACCGGCAGTTTGCGATCGCGGGCCGCGATTTGTCGGTACAAATCCAAGCCCGATGTTTTCGGCAGAATGATGTCCAGTAAGACGACGTCCGGCGGGTGCATTCGGATTGCATCCAGCCCTTCTTCGGCGCTAGCCGCGGCCACTACCGTGACCTCCGAGTTCGCAAAGGCATGCTCCACGAAGAGCCGGACACTACGATCGTCGTCGATGACCAACAAGTACGGCATGATTCGGTACCTTATGTGACCGTGCTCGATCCTTGCTCACACGAACGCGCCACTGCTTGGCAGAGAGCTTGGCGAGCCTAATTCGTGGTCATTTTAGTGCCGGGGCAGCGCTTCTGCACCGATCGGTCTGGCGAAATATGGACCGAGACCGGAATTCAATGGTTCGTTTCGGTCTTTGCAAGGTCGCCTCGTTTGATCGTTACAGATCGCCAATGTGCGTCGCTAAGGACCGGCGCATCAATAAAGGTCGTAGCCGAAGTCGCCAGACTTCGGATCTGAACTCTGGCGAGTTCAGCGACATCTGACAGTTATTTCTGCGCCGGTCCTAACCCGAACCATCAGCGCTGTTGTCCTGGCCCAAAGGGCAAAAACTCGAAAGCCCAGGGCAGGGCAGAGCGGAGCGGCGTCAGCCGCGTAGCGCCGCCCTGGGTTTGACGGACAAAACGTGGCAAGCCCTGTAGGGGCGAAACAAATGG
>JAYVSP010000938.1:0-5442 GCA_043775215.1 Planctomyces sp.
GGTTAGTGTGGGCTGCCAGGATTTGTGGGCACACCCGTTCAATTCTTCTTGATTCCCGCTCGTTGACTTCGCGCCAAAGCCACTGAACAATGGCCGCCCCATTGCCAACGGAGCTGCTTGATGTCCCCTCGATTTCTCACCGCATTGCCGGTTTTCAACGAGCAGTCGCATTTGGCCGACGTGCTGCAGAAGGTCCGGAGATTCAGCCCGGAGATTCTGGTCGTTGACGATGGCAGCACCGATGCGACGCCCGAGTTACTTCGGCATGAGTCGGGAATTCATGTTATTACGCACTCGCCCAATCGCGGCTACGGAGCCGCTTTGAAGTCGGCATTCGATTTCGCCATCGAGCACAATTACGATGTGCTGGTCACGATTGACTGCGACGGACAGCACGAACCCGGCTTGATTCCGGAAATGGTCGCTCGCGTCTTCGCCGATCAAGCGCAGCCGGCGGACATCGTGTCGGGCAGTCGTTATCTTCAGCGGTTCGCTGGAGACAGCCAACCGCCGGAAGAGCGCCGCCGCGTCAATCAAACGGTCACCACGCTGGTCAACGAACGGCTGAACTTGAACCTGACCGATGCCTTTTGTGGTTTCAAGGCATACCGCGTCGATGCCTTGCCACGCCTGAATGTCACCGAGTTCGGGTATGCCATGCCGCTGCAGCTTTGGGTGCAAGCGGTGCGAGCCAACTTCCGCATCGTCGAACACGCGGTGCCGCTGATCTACCTGGAAGAGAAACGCTCGTTCGGCGGTTTGCTGGATGATGCCAATCGCCGTCTGGCCTACTACCGCGAAGTGCTCGACCGCGAAGTGTCCTGTGAAGTCCGGTGCTCGACGGCCGCGGCGGAATGTTGCGAGAGCCGCTGAGGAGTCTTCGTCGTGTCCGACGTGTCGTCCCTTGAGCCAGTCTGGGTCCGACGCCGCTGGCATGCTCCCCGCGAAAACGGCGCTGTGCTCGCGATCCCTCCGCTGGCCGACATGCCGGCCACCGTTGCCCGCAATTGCGAGGCGTTCGCGAACGAACAAGTCGACTGTCTGGGTCAACGGCTTTCTGAGCTTCGGCAATTGGCGCGTGAAGAAGCTCTTGCGGCCGCTCGACAATATACGGATTGGCTCGACGCCGCTGACTTCGGGCGATCGACTTCTCGATCCAGCGAGCGATCTCAAAACCTGCGAAACGAGGCTGCACACCCTCCGCACTCGGCGAGAACGGACTCCACTCAATTGCCACTGCTCGTCTGCGGTCATCAGCCAGAATTGTTTCACCCCGGTGTCTGGGCGAAGAACTTCGCGCTCCACAAATTGGCAACCGCAACGAACGGACTCGCGTTGAATTTGATCGTCGATAACGACGCGATGACCTCGACGCGCATTGCGGTTCCGGTCGGTTCGCGCGAACAACCGCTGCTCGAACATATTCCGTTTGATGTCGATGCCGGCGCGCCGCCGTGGGAAGAAGCTTGTCTCCGCAATGAGCCTCTCTTCCGCTCATTCGCCGATCGTGTCTCAACCGCGCTCGCCTGCTGGCCGATCAAACCACTGCTCCGTTCGATCTGGCCGGCTGCATCTGCGCTGGTCACTGCCGCCAAAACATCGGCCGAAGTTCGCCTGGCGGATGTGCTGACGGCCGCGCGCCGCGCTGCCGAGCGGCAAGCGGGAATCGACAATCTCGAGTTGCCGATCAGCCGGCTCTGTCAGACGAAAGCGTTCGCACGGTTCGTCGTCATGTTGCTCTCTGATGTGCGACGGATGCACTCGACGTACAACGATGTCGTCGAGACTTATCGTCACGTCAACCACATTCGCAGCAGCAGTCATCCAGTTCCCAACTTGGCCGTCGGCATCACAGGTCAAGCCGTTGAGTCAGCGAACGAATGGCTGGAAGTCCCATTATGGGTGTGGCGTGCCGGCGACTCGCGCCGCCAGCGGCTATATGCCAAACAGACTTCGACTCGGGTCACGTTGTCGGACGGGCGCGAAGAATTGCTCACTCTGTCACTATCGCCGAACGGCTCGGCCGAGCATGCAGTCTCGCAACTGTGTGATCTGCTTTCGGGCGACCTGTTCGTCAAAGGGTTGAAGTTGCGTCCGCGCGCTTTGACAACAACTCTGTTCGCGCGGGTCTTCCTCGCGGATGTTTTTCTGCACGGACTCGGCGGAGCGCTGTATGACGAGATGACCGATCGTCTGATCGCGCGACTGTTCGGCATCGTGCCGCCAGCTTATCTCACCGTCACGACGACCGCTCACTTACCACTCGCATCTTGGGAGACGTCAGCCGACGACGTAGCTCGGTTACGTCATCGACTGTGGGACTTTGACCACAATGCCGACCGGCACATGGCAGTCACTGACTGGCCGGCGGCACATCGCACGGAGGTCGAATCGCTCCTGTCCGAGAAACGGCAGCTCGTCGCTGAACAGCTAGGACGAGACACACTTCCTGCCGGCAGTTCTGCCCGTCGCACCAAAGCGGAGAATTTTCAGCGCTGTCGACGACTGCGCATCATTCATCGGCGATTGGCGGAAATCGCCGCCTCCGCACGCAGTGTATTGATGACCGATCTGCAAGCGGCGGAATCCCGCGTCACTGCGAATGAAGTTCTGCGCAGCCGCGAGTTTGCTTTCTGCCTCTTTCCCGAAAATCTTGGTGAGCAACTCCGCGATTCGTTCCGTGTGGAGTAAACTCTCCCGGTTGATTGTCGCATCGCTCTTTGTCGTTCGTCGATTCGAGGAGTGCTGGTCATGGCTACGATCGATCGTCGTAGTTTCCTGAAAGACCTGGGTGCCGGTGTCGTTGCTGGCAGTTCCGCTTGGCAGGCATTGCATTCGCTTGTCCCGGCGCGAGCCGATGAGTTGCAGGTTACGCCAGGTATCGTGCAGTTCCGGCCCGAGATGGAAGAGGTTGTGCGATGGATCGAAACGACGCCGCGCGAGCAAATCCTGACAGCGGCGGTCGAACGGCTCAAAAAGGGACTGCCCTACCGGCAACTCGTCGGCGGGTTGTTCTTGGCTGGGATTCGCAACATCAAGCCTCGGCCGGTGGGTTTCAAGTTTCATGCGGTGATGGTCATTAGTTCGGCCCATCAGCTCTCACTCGACGCGCCGCAGTCCGACCGCCTGCTGCCGTTCTTTTGGGCGCTCGACAACTTCAAAAGTTCGCAGGCTCAGGACGTGAAGGAAGGGGACTGGACGCTCGCCCCGGTGCGGGAGTCAACGGTGCCGTCGGCTTCGCAGGCACGACAGCTTTTTGTCGAAGCGATGGACCGCTGGGATGAGGAGGCCGCCGATGCCGCGATCGCCGGGTTATGCCGATCGGCCGGAGCCGCGGAGGTCATGGAGATGCTCTGGCTTTACGGAATGCGCGACTGGCAGAACATCGGCCACAAGATCATCTTCACGGCGCATGCTTGGCGCACTTTGGAATTGATCGGCTGGGAACATGCTGAGCCAGTGTTGCGATCACTGGTCTTCGGTCTGCTCAACGGCGGCGAGAGCGATTCGGCCGCACCATACACTCACAATCGCAAACTGGTCGGCCAAGTGCGAGACGATTGGGCCGCCGGCAAGCCCAGCCCGTCCGCCACGACCACGCTCTTGCAAACCTTGCGGCAGGCCAATCCGAACGATGCCGCCGCCGCAGTTGTCGAGGATCTCAACCGCGGAGTCGCGGCAAGTTCATTGTGGGACGCGATGATGCTGGCGGCCGGCGAATTGCTCATGCGACAGCAAGGGATCGTCCCACTGCACGCGACGACGGCATGTCACTCGCTGTACTACACATTTCGTCAAAGCGGCAAGGACTCGACACGTCTGCTCGCATTACTGCAAGCAGCCTCGTGGATCGCCCTCTTCCGCGAAGGGACTCGCGCGCGAGGCGGTCTGCCTGACAAGCCGAACATTGACGAGCTTCAGCCCGCCGTTGCCCCGGCAAACATCGCGGAGATTTTCGACGGACTGAAGCAAGACCGCGCGACTGCCGCCGCGCAAGTCCTCGCCTATGCCCGCGCGGGGGGCAATCCATTGACCTTCTTCGATGCCGCGCGGCACTTGATTTTCATCAAGGGCACGGACGCGCATGATTACAAATTCGCCGCGTCGGCATTCGAGGACTTCGCACACGCAAATTCCACCGTACGCCCGCAACTCCTCGCCGCGAGCGTCTACTATCTCCGCGGCACCCGCGAACCCGACTCGCCACTCTTAGAACGTTCTCGCGCAGCGTTGGCCACGCTGTGATGCCAGTCCCTGATTGATCGTTCGATCCCAGCAGCACGTCTCCGGAATTCTGCTGACCGACCCCTTCGCGCTGAACGCGGAATTCAAATTCCCGAGCCTCCGTCGTGTTCGTCACTGCGGGATTTGGCTTGGGTGATGTTGCTGCCGGGCGGGACACTGCGAGTCACCCAGACGTTACCGCCGATGACCGAGCCTTTGCCGATGGTGATGCGGCCGAGGATGGTCGCTCCGGCATAGATCACGACGTCGTCTTCGACGATGGGATGCCGAGCATTGCCTTTCACCAACATTCCATCGTCGTCCACCGCGAAACTCTTGGCCCCCAGAGTGACGGCTTGGTAAAGGCGAACTCGCTCACCGATGATCGCCGTTTCACCGATGACGACTCCGGTGCCGTGGTCGATGAAGAAGCTTCCTTGAATTTGTGCTCCGGGATGAATGTCGATGCCGGTCATCGAGTGCGCGCTCTCGGCGATAATCCGCGCGACAAGCGGAGCACCCAGCAAGTACAGCGCGTGAGCCAAGCGATGATGCGTCACGGCGGTGATCCCGGGATAACACGCGAGGATCTCATCGACGCTGCGAGCCGCCGGGTCGCCCGCGAAAGCCGCTTGAATGTCACTTTCCAGCAGCGCTCGGATGGACGGCAATCGGCTCGCAAACTCGCGCACGAGCTGCATGGCTTCCTGACTCTGTTCCGCGATGACAGCCTTCGGGCCGGCAACAAAATGGAGTTCGTGAAGAACTTCGTCCACCAAATCCGTGAGCGTCACATCCAGCGTGTGTCCCACGAAGTAATCCACACTTTCGTTGGCCAATTCGCGCGAGCCTAATCGGTTCGGAAACAGCGCAGTGCTGAGTCGCTCCACAACGGACGCGAGCGCTTTTCGGGACGGCAATTTTCCCGGATTGCCGACCCGCTGCCGAGCCATCAATGACTGGTCTCGCAACGCTCGCAATTCGGAAACGATACCGCCGATGTTCCAATTGGAAGCGCCGGACTGAAGAAACTCTGAGTTGAGACGGATACCGTTCATCGCGCGAGCCTTTTGTATTCAAACATGCCGCCGCCGAACAAACTGGCCAGCAGCCCTGCTGGATTCACTGACCTTAGAACTCGTGCAGAAACAATTTGGTGATTTGGAGCCGCGCCCGTCAGGAAGCGGTGACCTTTGCCCGCTTCCTGACGGGCGCGGC
>JAYVSP010000939.1:0-4840 GCA_043775215.1 Planctomyces sp.
CCCTTCAGGGCTTTGGTGATGTTGCGCCCGTTGACCCAGGGCGTTGCCCTGGGCTTTCGAGTGACGTCCCTTCGGGCCTGAAGACAGAAGACCGGAGCATAAGTCTTGAAGACGCACCAGTGTTATCGCAACGAAACAGCCCGGCCGCTCTGAGTGCGGCCGGGCTGTTGAGGTCTTCTGAAGTTCGGCAATTACTTGCGGATGGTGCCGGGTTTCTCTGGCAGGGCAGTGCGAACCGGAGCTTGTCCCGCACCTTTGAAGCTGGGATTGCCGACCGCATTCGCGGGTGCCGAGTCGTTGTCATTGTCGTCGTCTTGTTCGACTTTGGCCGTTTGTGGTTTGCCGTTTGTCCGCAAAGTGGCCTTGGCCGTATTCGTCGTCTCACCGGTTTTCCACGAGGCGACCGACCAATGGTCAAAACTGTCGACTACGCTGCCGCCAAGATCATCCAACCAAGCACGAAAGACTTTCGTGTTGACCCCTTCGTTCGCGACGATGCGTTGCAGCACGAAGCGGCGGTTCGTCGCGACATAGGCGAAGAATTTGCCGTTGCCCAGTCGATCGTTGTCGCTCAGCAACCGCAGCAGCGCGGTTCGTGGGACATCGGCGGACGACTTCGGCAATTGATCCAGCCAAGCCATCAGCCAGATCGCCGAGCCGTCTTGGCTGAGCACGGCCGTCATCGACAGATCCCATTCTTCTTTCTTGTGGACCGCCTTGAATTGGAAGTCGTAGCGGGTCTCGATCTTCTTGGCCTGAATACCCATCGCCTTGAGCAGGTTGCCGAGCTGCTCGTCATTGATTTGTCCTGGCTTCAATGGCGTTGACGTTGCTTTATCGGCCGGTGCCGCCGAAGCGGCATTCGACGTCGCACTGGCAGGCTCGGCAGCTTGCAACCACGGCATGCCAAGAATACCCCAAGCCGCCGCCAAGACGGTGACGGCTCCGATAACCATCGCACCACGTAGGGAAATTTTCATCGCTCGACACTCCTTTGTCGCATTTCATACGCCGAATAGCATCCCCACTCTCGGCGAGAGCGGGCGACATTTCACGCCGAATTTGCCGCTGTTGGTCATTCGCTCTCCGCGAGAGCCGACGAAATCTCAAGATGCGGAAAACAGGTGATCCAGACAAATCTGTGACCACGTCTCGAATTGGTCGCGTTCTCGCGCCAATTCCGCAAGCGTGGCAAACCCTGTCTGGATTATCGACTGTTCACGTGGGCGAACTTGGGGCGAGTCCAGCTCAAAAATATGAACGATTCCTAGATGGACCTTACCAACTTCGGTCAAGTCGTCGTTGATCAGCCCGACGCACTCGTGCCGATAGCCCGATTCCAGAAAGACCTCTTCCTCAATCTCACGTCGCATTCCTTCGAGGTAGGACGATCCTCCGGCCTCTTCGTCGACCGTCGAGATGTGCCCGCCAATCCCCACCGATCGCTTCCCTAACAGCCGCGACTCCCCTTGCCCTTTGTCGCGACGGTAATGAAACACCTGACCGCCACACCGGAAGATGCAGTACGGAATGAGTTGCTTAAAGCTGGGGTCTTGCTCCATTTCGTCGCGCGGGCGATAGCTGGTGTAAGCCGGATCGAGCAGCGTCTTAAGATACCGGTCCGAATTGGGACAGAACCCCTGAAAGTATCCAACCTCGTGAAACAACAACGTCGGAACAACAAGCACTTGTTCAACAGCAGTCGCGGTGGCAGTCGTCACGAGAATCCTCCGTGCGAAATTTGTGGAGAGGGTATGAGTCAATAACGGCGAGCATTCCAACGACTCCACGGGCGAAAATCGACCGTCAGCGAATCTCTGCGTTGGGAGTGCTCGGACTTGACTGAGCATTGGGCTGGTTGCGACTCGGGCTGTTGCGTTGAGTTGCAAGCTGGCAGCTTGCACTACGGAGTGAACCGCTTGCGACGCTCAAACGTCCGTGCGATGCTCCGTGCCACTCGCGTCAGTGATACACAACCCCAGAACGTCTCCGATGCCGGGCAGCACGACTCATGATTCCACTCACTCTTTTGCGTCAGCACAGCCCGCTCTCACAGGCCGAGAATCAACGTTCGATTCTCGAAGGCCTGTCGGCACACCCAACATTTGGCGCAGTGTTGAGTGAACACCGATTGCCGCCGTTGCAAGCGACCGGCATTGATGTGTTGCAGATCAATCTGGGAAAACTCTGCAACCAGACGTGCCGGCATTGCCATGTCGATGCGGGGCCGGATCGCCGCGAAATCATGTCGCGCGAGACGGCGGCGGCATGTGTGGACGTGTTGGCTCGAACGGGCATTCGGACCGTCGATCTGACCGGCGGTGCTCCGGAAATGAATCCGCACTTCCGCTGGCTGGTCGAAGAATCGCGACGACTCGGCTGTGATGTTATCGACCGCTGCAATCTGACGATCCTGCTGGCTCCGGGTTACAGCGACCTGCCGGAATTCCTCGCGCGGCAGCAGGTTGAGATTGTCGCGTCGTTGCCCTGCTACCTCGCCGAGAACACCGATCAACAACGGGGTGACGGCGTGTTCGCCAAGTCGATCGAAGCTATTCGCCGGCTGAATGATTTGGGCTACGGAGACCCCGAAGGCCGATTGCGGCTGACGCTGGTCTACAATCCGCTCGGCCCGTCGCTGCCGCCGGATCAGGAGCAACTGGAGGCCGCCTATCGCCGCGAACTGCTCGCTCGATACGGCATCGTGTTCAATCGCCTCTACACGATCACCAACATGCCGATCAGCCGGTTTCTGGCCGACCTGTTGGAATCCGGCCGCTACGATGAGTACTTGCAAAAACTGATCGACTCGTTCAATCCCGCCGCCGCGGCGGGAGTCATGTGCCGCACGATGATCTCCGTCGATTGGCAAGGCCGGCTATTCGATTGCGACTTCAACCAGATGCTCGACCTGCGCATCGAACCGCGCGCCTCGCAGACGATCCACGACTTCGATGTGCGGCGACTCGCGAACCGCACGATCATGACCGGCCGCCACTGCTTCGGCTGCACTGCCGGAGCAGGGTCGAGTTGCCAAGGGGCGATTGGGAAATCCCATTGTCCAAATCCCAATGTCCAATGAAGTCCCAAATTTCAAGGCATGAAGGACTATCAGTTCCAAACGAACGGCGCGATTAAAGCGATGCTGAACGAATCGGACGTCGCATGAACTTGGGATTTGGAACTTGGGATTTTATTGGACATTGGGATTTGGACATTGGGATTTGCAAATCACCGTTTCCCTTTGGCCTTCGTGCTCTTGGCCTGCTGCTTGTAATCCCCGACTCGTGGCAAGACATTGTCCGGGAATGCATCCGGGCCGAAGTAGCGCAGGCTGACGAGGGGTTCGGTGCCGGTGTTTTCGACTTCGACACCTTCCGCCGCGGCTCGCTGAGTGATGAAGACTTCGTCCTCGGTCATCGCACCGAAGCGGATCATGACCGGCGTTTGCAAAGCCAGCTTGCCGATTCGGCCGCGGCCTTGAGTCGTGATCCAGCCGGAAGCAGCTCCGTCCTTGAGCGTGCATTTCGCACCGGGCATCACGGTCAGCTCTTTGGCCGAAAAGAGTTGTTTGCCATCTACTCGACCGTAGACGATCCAGCGGTCTTGATAGCCGTCTTTCAACGTGTCGCCGATGTTGATCGGTTCGAGGTAATTATTGTCTTTGAAATTCGGATCGACGTTCTTGTCCCAGTCGAGCGCGTCGACGAGGTGCTGCAAATCGTCATGTTTGTTCTTGGGAAAATCTTTCGTCAGCAGGGCGCGCGGAACGGCGCGGCCTTCGACCATCGACTGATACATGCCGAACACATCCGATCCCCATTGCGGCTCGTAGGTCACAAGACTTCCCGGAGCATGCAGGACGCACGGCGGAATCAGCCAGCCGGTGCCGGGCTTCAAGCGATACGCCTTCGACAGGTCGAGGATGCCGTTATCGCCATCGTTCCACCGCGCGAGGCTGTCAATCACGTTCTGCTTCGTTGTCCCTGGTTCCAATCCCATGAAGGTGTACGGAAAATTGTTCCCGATCTGATTCATCTGCGGCGGGAAGTAATACGACTCCGGCTTGCCTTCCTGCCCGACGAGCTTCGCTTGCTTCTCGTTCTGATGCATGTGATGCGGGATCGGCCCCATGTTGTCGAAGAACTTGGAATAGACCGGCCACTTCTTGTACTTCTTCCACATGGCCGAGCCGATGACGTCCGCTCCGAGTTCTTCCACCGCCTCTCGCAGCGTGAACCTGTCTTTGCCGAAGACGACGTAGCTTAGCCCCTCGTCCGGTGCCCGGTTGTCATTCATGGCGAATGTCGTCGAGCCAAACCACCGCTCATCAATCCCGCCGCGATGGGTTCCGAGTGCGTAGTAGTCCGCCGGATGCAGTTTCAACCGCAGTCCCGGCTGCAAAAACGATCGGGGCACCCATGTCGGAGCCAGTCGCAGCAGACCTTGGTTGGCATTGAGCGCGTCGGTTGTCAGTTTCAACACATTGACCATGATGACTCCTGAGAAATTCTCATGTGACGAACGGGGCGGCATTTTGGCCAGCGACCGAAACGCCGTCAACGAACGTCGGCTGCAACGGCTGTTTTGGGACGCTCACTTTCTTTTTGCGAGGAACCAACTCCATAATGCGGGCTGATCCGCAGCGTTTGTTTCGTCAGATCTTCGAGCCAACGATTCCTAATTCAAGGAGCGTGCAATGGTGGAGATTCGAGGACGGTTGCTAATAGGCGGGATGGTACTCAGAAACCTGGAGGGAGCGCTCGACGACGGGTGTGCCCACAAATCCTGGCAGCCCACACTAACCCGAAGCGCCAGCGAGGGCGGGCGCTCGACAAGA
>JAYVSP010000940.1:0-14430 GCA_043775215.1 Planctomyces sp.
GCGCAAGCCGTCCGGTTTCACAGACACCGGGCGGCTTGCGCCGCACCGCTACCTTTTGGTTGCGGCCAAAGGCCGCGTCGTTTAACCCCAACGCCATCGACGTGGGCGCGGTGGATACGACTCGCGCACGCCGATGGCGTTGCGGTTAAACATCTCTCAATCTCGCCCGCACGAAGAATACTTGCAAGGAGACTTAGCCAAGTGCCGCGCGAATATCAATCTGAAGATCAATAACCGCACGCCGCGATTGTTTGTTTCGGCGGGGGCGACCTCTTAGACTCTGCCGCTCCAAAAACTGGGCGAACCGCCTTCGCTCTCGGTGAGAGCGGACTACATCGTTAACGCCGAAGGCGTTGTTTTCCTGACACAAAATCCTAAATCCGAAGAACCAAATGCAAAGGAAATCCGAAACACAAAATCTGAAATGAGTCCCAGGCGAAAACCGGCATCCACATCCTCAGTCGCGGCAAGTAGCCGTTCGGATTTCGGGCATTGTGTTTCTTTCGGATTTGGTTCTTTGGTTTTCGGATTTGCGGCTTCGCCGCGCTACATTTTCCGGAACCTCTTCATGCGATTTGAAACGAAATGCGTTCACGTCGGGGTCGAAAAAGACTCGACATTCAATAGCTGTATTACACCCATTTATCCGACATCCACGTTTCGGTGGGTCGATTTGGAAACAAACAAAGGCTTCGATTACACGCGGAGCGGCAATCCCACTCGGCGGGCGCTGGAAGAAAGCATTGCGGCTCTGGAGGGGGGGATTGATTGCCGAGCCACCTGCACCGGCATGTCAGCAATCACGTGCGTCATGCACTTGTTTCAGCCGGGCGATCACATCATCGCTGGGAATGACATTTACGGCGGGACGTTCCGCTTGTTCAACAACGTCTTCACCGGCATGGGAATGACCTTTTCTTTCGTCAATATGGGCGATCCGGCGAACGTGCGCCGTGCGATCACTCCCAAGACTAAGTGCATTTGGATCGAGACTCCCAGCAATCCGTTGCTCAACATCGTGGATATTGCGGCGGTCACGAGTGTGGCTCGTGACGCCGGTGTGATCACGATCGCCGACAACACGTTCCTGTCGCCGTATCTGCAACGTCCGTTCGAGCACGGCGTCGACATCGTGGTTCACTCGACCACAAAATACCTCAACGGGCACTCGGACGTGGTCGGGGGGGCGGTCGTCACTCGGCAGCAGGCTCATGCGGACAGAGTGGGGTACATCCACAATGCGCTGGGACTGGGGTGCTCGCCTTTTGATGCGTGGCTGGTGCTGCGCGGCATCAAGACGCTGGGGCCGCGCATGCAGGCTCATCAGCGCGGCGCAATGGCTCTGGCGACGATGTTGGCCGAACACCCGAAGGTCGAGAAGGTCTATTACCCCGGCCTGCCGACTCATCCAGGGCATGAGTTGGCGAAACGGCAGCAAGACGGGTTTGGCGCGATGCTCAGTTTCGATGTGCATGGGGGACGGACCCAGGCTGAGAAAGTCCTCACTGGTACGCGATTTTTCCAACTGGCCGAGTCACTCGGTGGCGTCGAGTCGTTGCTGGAATATCCGGAGACAATGAGTCACGCCTCGATGACTTTGGCCGCTCGGCGCGAAGCGGGAATTTCTGAAAAGACGATTCGCGTGTCGGTCGGCATTGAAAACCCGGACGACTTGGTGGCCGATATGCGGGCGGCAGTCGATGCAATTTGACCTCAAAACTTAGCACAGGCGGCTCGCCTGTGGGGTTTCTCCTAATGACATCACAGGCGAGCCGCCTGTGCTACGTTTTGAAGCCGCCTCTACTAATCGCATTAACCCGAAGCGTCAGCGAAGGCGAACGCTCCCCTGCGATTCGTCGCAAAAAAAGCCGAGGAAGCGCTCGCCCTCGCTCACGCTTCGGGTTAGTGTGCTGACAGCTTGTGGCTACAGAGTCGGCCCCGATAGAATCACGCTGTCAAATTCACATTCTTTCACGCCAGGAGTCATGCACCGTGCATGTTGAAATCACCAGTCGTCACGGAACCCTCAAAGACGACGTGCGGGCCTACATGGCCGAGAAGGTCGAAAAGCTGCTCACCTATTTTGAGCGAATCACTCACATCAACGTGACTGTCAGTTTTCAGAATAACCACGCCAACGTCGAAATCCTGGTCGATGCCGAGCACAAGCATGATTTCGTCGCTCATGATGAGGACGGTCAGGCTCAAGTCGCATTCGACAAGGCACTGCACAAGATCGAGCAGCAAATCCACAAGTACAAAGAAAAGGTTCAAAACCATCGCCGAGCCATCCCCGCAGAAGGGGCAGCCGAAACCGAAGAAGAAGACGTCGAAACCGACAACGAGTAGCGGTTAGCCGCGTTCGCAAGAACGCGGGGACCCCGCACTCTGGCGAGTGCGGTTACACTTGGCGTTCCCGCTGAGCGTGGGAACGAAATCATATCTGAGAATCTCGAGAGGAGTTTTTCATGAAGTTGTCGGACTTTGTCGTGCCCGACGCCATCATCACGGACCTCAAGGTGTCGGACAAAGAGGGCGCGATTCGGGCTTTGGTTGCAAGTTTGAAAGCTTGCGACATCATCGCGGCTGACAGTGAAGACAGTATTGTCGCGGCGATACTAAAGCGCGAGGAGTTGGGATCCACCGGTATCGGTAACGGGGTGGCTGTGCCGCACACGAAGCATCCCTCCGTCACCAAGTTGGTCGCTGCGATTGCCTTGACCCCGGAGGGGGTGGACTTCGCGAGCCTGGATGGCGGCAGCGTGCATATCCTGTTCTTGCTGGTGTCGCCGCCGGATCGTCCGGGGGATCACCTCCGCGGATTGGAGAACATCTCGCGGCACTTACGGAATCCTAAGTTTTGCAGCTTCTTGAAGCAGGCGAAAACTCGGGAAGACGTGGTCGCGCTGCTCACCGAAGCGGACAATAACCAACTGGGCTGACCGACGCTCGGGACAACATCCATGGGCGATCCATCGGCCTCACGCACCGTCACTGTCGGGCTAGAAAACGGCCTGCATCTTGTGCCGTGCTCGCGGCTCGTGAAGTTGGCTAACGGCTTTACGTGTGGCGTGAGCATTCGCAAAGGGATAATCCACGCCGATGGCAAGAACATTTTTGACCTGATGGGTCTTGCGGCTGGTCCCGGCGAACAACTGGAACTGGCCACTTCGGGCGAAGGTGCGGAAGACGCGATGACCAAGTTGGTGCAACTCTTCGAGTCGAACTTCGCGTAGTTGGTTGGGACTCCTTCCCGACATTTTCTGTCCAGAGATGGTCGGGACGGAGCCCCAACCTACGGATGCAGCTCGGCCGCGCTACGAATTAGGACTACGAATTAGGACTACGAATTAGGACTGTCAACAACTGTGGGCGCCATGATCGTCAAACGTGGAATCGCGGTTTCGCCCGGAGTGGCGATTGGACCGGCGTGGCTGTTTGGCGCCGAGCGACTCCGCATCAGGCACTACACGACCAAGTCCGCGATCGAAACTGATATCGAGCGTTTTCGCACCGCGCTGGACGCGGTATGTGCCGAGATCGAGAACAATCAGCGAATCGCTAACGAGCAGCTTGGCGAGCAATACGGAGCGATCTTCGGAGCTCATCTGATGATGGCTCGGTCGCCGCGACTGAGTGAAGAAATCGAGCGTCTGATTCGCGACAACATCAACACGCCGGAGTATGCCTGCAAGCAAGTCCTGGATCGCTATGCTGACGTCTTTCGAAACTTGGGCAATCAGTATCACGCCGAGCGGGCGCACGACATTAACGACTTGCAAAGTCGCTTGCTGCGGCAGTTGCTTGGAAAAAAAAGGCAAGAGTTGGGTGATCTGACCAAGCCGGTCGTGGTCTTGGCATACAATCTGACTCCTAGCGAAACGGCCAGTCTGAAGAAAGAATTTGTGCTCGGCTTCGCGACGGAGGTCGGTGGTTCCACGAGCCACACAGCGATTTTGGCGGGAGCCCTCGAACTTCCGGCAGTCGTCGGGATCGGCGATTTTCTGTCCGATGTCGAAAGTGGAGATAAGGTCATCATTGACGGCAATCGCGGCGAGGTGATCATCAACCCGGTCGATTCGATCCTCGCCGAATATCTCGAATCGCAGCAGAAATTCCGCACGAGTTACGCTGTCTTGGAATCAGAACGTACGGCCGAGCCGATCACAGCCGACGGCATCCACATTGAATTGCTCGGAAACATCGAGTTTCCGGCCGAGGCCGGGCATTGCCTGGAGCGGGGGGCCGAGGGCATCGGGCTGTATCGCACCGAGTTCCTGTACCTCGGCGCGGAGGTCGCGCCGACCGAGGAAGATCACTACAACGCTTACTGCCAAGTCGTCCAGGCACTCGGCGATCGGGAAGTGGTGATCCGCACGCTGGACCTCGGCGCGGATAAAGTGCCAACCATTGGGGCACTCTCATCCGAAGAAGGCCAACAGGCCAAAATGCCGAACCCGGCTCTCGGCCTGCGGAGCATCCGGCTCAGCCTGCAAGACCTCAAAGGATTCAAGACACAATTGCGAGCGATCTTGCGGGCGGCCGAGCACGCTCCGCCCCGCCGGGTGAAAATCATGTTCCCCATGATCTCGTCGTTGTACGAATTTCGGCAGGCGAAAATGGTCCTGCATGACGTGATGGACGACCTGGATGAAGCCGGAGTGCCGTTTCAACGAGAGGTGGCGGTCGGCATGATGGTCGAAGTGCCATCAGCCGCCATTCTTGCGGAAGAATTCGCTGCTGAAGTAGACTTCTTCTCGATCGGCACCAATGACCTCATCCAATACACACTTGCCGTCGACCGTGGTGATCCAGCCGTCTCAAGTTACTATCGCACCGGTGACCCTGCGATCCTGCGTTTAATTCGCATGGTCGTGACGGCCGCCGCCAACCATAACATTCCCGTGACCGTCTGCGGACAAATGAGTTCTGATCCCAAATTCCTCCCGCTGTTGATCGGCTTGGGGATTCGGCAGATCAGCGTCACACCGCATTCGATCCCGGAACTGAAGGCCGTCCTACGGCAATTGACCATCCCACAATGCAAAGACATCGCCGCCCATGCCGAATGGCTCGGCCTCTCTCGAATGATTGATAACTATCTCCAGGGTGAACTCCGAAAAATTTGTCCTCAGCTCGGACGCTAGCCGGTTAACCGGGACGGCGGCTTCCCAGCCAACTCCAAACGATTTCTCACCGTACAAGTGAGCGTCTTCGCCGACGCCACCTCAGCCATCACAGGTTTCACTAGGGTGCTTACTCGTCCTCAAGGCGTTCTCAGCCAATCACGACCTGCCACAGCGAAGTTCTCTTCGTTGGCGGTACTGTCTTTCGGTGTGAATCCCCCGCGGTCCGTGTTATTACATGGATGCCGGAGATTCAGCCGCGAATCGGTTTTTCGTTTTGACTGGCTGCTGTCCAGGATCACCGGACGCCGGAAATTCCACTCCGGCTTGCGACGCGATCCAACGCCGTGCTCGACGTCCCTGACCCCGCTCGCGGCCCCCGTCTGGCTGTTACAACAGCCGTCCACGAGGCATTTCCGCCGAACGATGCGTGTTGCTGGGTCCAAATCTTCTTTTCAGAAGATCGGTCCCAACGGCTCGCCTCAGGCAAACTCCGCCACAGTACGATCGCTCCGCGCTGCCCGCGCAATCGCACTCCACGGACAGTGCCTCATCTCCGACGGACGCTCTTGTCCGTCATCGGCTCCCGAGCAGGTTTGGACGTCCCGCACAGTCACGAGCCATAGCACCCGCAACTCGCAAAGGGTGCTTCATGAAGAAAGAAATGCTGGTCAATGTCCTGCAGCCGGAAGAGAGCCGCATCGCCATTGTTGAAGACGGAACGCTCGAAGAGCTGTACGTCGAACGCAACAGCATCGAGAGCTATGCCGGCAACATCTACAAAGGCCGAGTCGTCAATATCGAGCCCAGCATTCAAGCGGCGTTCGTCGATTTCGGCGTCGGGCGCAATGGCTTCCTGCATGTCAGCGACGTCGAGTATCAGTACTACAAGCATCTGCAAACCGAAGAGCAAGATCGCCCGCGGCGCGGCTTCAATGAACGCAGCATCCGCAACAAACCGCCGATTCAAAGCATTTTCAAACGGGGCAGCGAAGTCCTGGTGCAGGTCATCAAAGAAGGGATTGGCAATAAAGGTCCAACCCTCTCGACCTACATCAGCATCCCCGGCCGCTATTTGGTGCTGATGCCCGGCCTGCAACGAGTTGGCGTCAGCCGCAAGATCACCGATGACAACAGCCGTCGCAAACTGCGGCACCTGTTGGCGGGATTGCAGCCGCCGCCGGGACTCGGTTTCATCATCCGCACTGCCGGACTCGAGCGGGACAAGGAAGACCTTCAACGAGACATGCATTATCTGTTGCGGCTGTGGAAGGTGATTGTCGGCCGGATCAAGAAATACCCTGCGCCGATCGGAATTTACGAGGACAGCGATCTGATCATTCGCACGATCCGCGACATCTACACGAACGACATCGAATCGGTGTGGATCGACGAGCCGAAGACTTTCGAGCGTGCCCGCGAGTTCATGAACGTCGTTTCTCCACACTTCACGGATCGGGTCAAGCTGTACGAAGCGAAGGATTCGATCTTTCACCACTACCGGATCGAAGACAATATCGCCCGCATTCACGAGCGGCACGTCCCACTGAAGGGAGGCGGGTCGATTGTCATTGATCAGACCGAAGCTCTCGTCGCCATCGACGTCAACAGCGGCAACTTCCGAGCGGACGACAACGCCGAAGAAACCGCTTATCAGATGAATCTCCGCGCGGCCGAAGAAATCTGCCGACAGATTCGCCTGCGGGACCTCGGCGGAGTGATCGTCAACGACTTCATCGACATGCGCGACGAGCGGCATCGCCGCGGCGTCGAACGTCACTTCCGCGATCAGATGCAACGTGACCGAGCCCGCACGAAAGTGCTCCGCATCAGCCCGTTCGGACTGATCGAGATGACTCGGCAGCGCATTCGTCCGTCGCTCCGCCGTACGGTCTTTGAGAACTGCCCGTGTTGTGCCGGGGTCGGCCTCGTCAAGACCGCCGAAAGCGTCGCCATCGATGTCATGCGGGTACTGGTGACGATCACGCAGAAGCCCGGTGTCCGCAAGATCGGCATCGAAGTCCACGAACGAGTCGCGCATTACCTCAACAACCGGCGGCGAAAAGAAATCAATCAGTTGGAGGACATCAACGGAATCAGCATCAATATCAACGCACGGACGGACGTCAGCCCCAACCATCTCGATTGCGAGACGCTCGACGAGGCCGGAACCTCCACCCGGATTCCTGTGGGGATTGACTCGAAATCGAAATAGCCTCCGACTATACTCCCCGCCCCTTTGACCGGCCCTTACGTCCTTATTGGTCTTTTTTGTCCCTTTGAAAAGGACGAAAGTGACCGAAGGGACCAAAAAAACTACGGCACGAAGATCAGACGAAAATTGTTCCAGGAAATTGAAACATGTTTGTGTACATCGAAAGCGGCAGCCACCAGTTCCGAGTTTCCACCGGCGAGACCCTGCTGATCGACTTCGTCGAAGCGGCGAAAGTGGGCGATCCGATCACGTTCGACCGCGTTTTGCTGGCCAATGGCGGTGGCTCCAGCCTAATCGGTCAGCCAACCATTTCGGGCGCCTCGGTTGCAGCCGAGGTCGTCGAACCTGAAGTGAAGGGGCCGAAGCTCGAAATCCAGAAAATGCGCCGCCGCAAGAACTATCGTCGGCACACCGGCCACCGTCAGAGCTACACGCAGGTGAAAATCACTGCCATGACTGTGCCCGGCCTGTCGTAGCGTGTGTGGACAATTTCAACATAAACGGCCGCTGGCAGCCGAACTCGCGAGAGTTTGGATTTCGCTGGCATCTCCAAGAGACTGAAGTCTCACGACTTCAGCGGCTCATTCGTCATATGTGAGTCACATACGTCCCAGCAGTCGCGAACCGACGATGGACAACGACTTGGATCTGTTGTTTGGCACGCTGGCCGTTCAGGCGGGATATCTCTCGACCAGCCAACTCGTGCAGGCTTTTGAAGCGTTCACGAACGGGGCCGCTGCGACGCTCGCGCAGGTTTTGGTCGATCATAAGCTGATCACGCCGCAGGCACGGACTGAGATCGACTCACTCGTCCGTGTTCGATTGGACCAACATCAGGGAAGCGTGCGGGACGCCTTGAGCTCGGTCACCGATGCCAATACTCGAACCGTGATCCGCATCCTTGAAGAGCAGAGACTCAGCGGGACGGCCATCTACAAGCCGGCGGCTGATACGCTTGCTCCGCTTAAGGACAAGCCGAAAGAAGACAAGCCGAAAGAAGAGAAGCATGTCTTAATCGAGACCGTGAAGTGGCAAGTGGAATCTCGGTCGCGATACACACTGTCGCGGGTGCAGGGAAAAGGGGGACTGGGACAAGTTTGGCTGGCCATCGACGGGCACCTGAATCGTGAAGTGGCCCTCAAGGAAGTCCTGCCGAAGAAACAAGCCGATCCCGAGACGGCCAGCCGGCTGATGAAAGAGGCTCAGATCACCGGGCAGTTGGAACATCCCAATATCGTTCCGGTGTACGAACTGGCTCAGGGGCCGGATGAAAAGCCGTTTTACACCATGCGGTTTTTGCGTGGGCAGTCATTGTCCGAACGCATCAAGGAATACCGTCAGCGGTATCTGGAAGAGGGCGGGGCCAACTCGCTCCTGTTGCGCGAACTGTTGACGGTTTTCGTGAGCGTTTGCAATGCGATGGCGTACGCGCACGCGCGCGGCGTAATTCATCGCGACTTGAAGCCGCAGAACATCATGCTCGGCGATTTCGGGGAAGTGATGGTCGTGGACTGGGGACTGGCCAAGGTCATGAATCTGCCGGACGAGGATCTCGACCGCCGCAGGATTCAGGTCGCTTCTGCGGACGACCTCGGTGCGACGCAGGATGGCCAACTCCTGGGCTCGCCAGCGTACATGTCGCCGGAACAGGCCGACGGGCAGGTCAGTTTGCTCGATGCACGGACGGATATTTACGGCTTAGGCGCGATCCTGTTTTCCATTCTGGCTGGCCACGCACCACACCAAGGGACGCAAACCGGCAACGCCGCCAAAGATACCGTCCATCTGATGCGCCGTATCAGTGAAGGGCCGACACCGCGAGTGCGGACGCTCGATGAGACAATCCCGAAGCCCCTGGATGCCATCTGTGCCAAAGCAATGGCCAAGAAGCGATCGGAACGTTACCGCACCGCCTCAGAACTGGCGGATGATGTCACGCGCTGGCTGGCTGATGAGCGGATTTCAGTCTATCAGCCGCCGTGGCAAGAACGCTTGATGCGTTGGTTCCGTCGTCATCGCACATGGGCACAGGCGACCGCGGCGGCGCTGCTCCTTGTCGCCGTCGTGGCCAGCACTGCTACCGTGCTTGTGTCGCGAGCGCGCGACCGAGTCTCACTGGCTCTCAAATCGGAACAGCAGGCGCACGCAGAGACCGAACGCGCGCTGGCCGCCGAGCGGAAAGCGCTCGATGCCGAACGCCTGGCGAAGGCTGAGGCCACACGCCGTTTCAAGGAAGCTCGCGACACGATCGACAAATCGCTGACGGGCGTGAGCGATGCATTGCAGTATTTCCCCGGTGTCGAGTCGGCGCGTCGAGCATTACTCGAACAGGCGGCTGACGACTACGAACGCTTCGCCGAAGAAAAGAGCCATGATCCTGAACTGCGACTCGAAGCGGGCCGCGCGCGGCTGAGGCTGGGAGACGTTCGGCGAATGCTGGTTCAAAATTCCCAAGCAGAGAAAGCCTATCGTTCGGCCGAGACACTGCTCCGCGAGTTGTCCGAAGCGGCGCCGCAAAACGACGAGTATCAGTTGGAGTTGGCGCTCTGCCAGGTGCGGCTCGGCATTCTGCACACGACAACTGGGCCTCACGTCATCGCCGAGAACTACTTTCGATCCGCGAGAGAGACGCTCGATATCTTGATCAGACGCGAGGTCGACTCGCCCCGTCTGCGTTCCGAGAAAGCAGGGGCATTGATCAATCATGCACTATTGCTCGACAAGACGAATCAGTTTGACAGTGCGAAACAACTTCTCGAAGAGGCCGAGCGGGAATTGAAACCCCTGGAGCAGACCAATCAGGAGGAAATCGTAGTTCGACTGGCGAAAGCTCGCAGTGAGTTGGGCCAGCAGCTTTTGATGACCGGCCATGCGCCGGAAGCGGTTGACAAAATCCGTGCGGCGATCGCGACGTATCACACGCTCACCGCACAGGCCCCCGATCATCCGCCGCACTTGGAGGGCTTGGCTGCGGCACGCATCAGCCTGGCCAACGCTCAGCGAATACTCGGTCACGATGCGGAAGTCGTCGCCGCTTACGAGGCATCGGTCAAGGACTACAGCGATCTCCTCAAGGCTCGACCGGGAGTGCCGCACTACATCGAAAGCTTGGCCGTGGTTCGCACTGACCTCGCACAGGTGCTGCATCTGCAGGGTCGCAATGCGATCGCAAAAGAGCAGGCCGCCCTAGCACTGAGCGATCTGATCGACCTCGTCACCATATACCCCGGAGTTCATCGCTACCACGAAGAGCACGCCACATGCACTCAAACGCTGGGACTCATTCTGCGAGACCTCGACGACGATGCGAATGCGGAATTGGCGTTCCGTGATGCGGTCCGCCGGTTCGAAGAATTGGCTGACGCGGTTCCGGACGTCCCCGACTATCGCCGTCGATTGGCGAGCAGTCTGTCCAGCTTGGGCCGGCTGCTTCACAAACTTGAAAAGCACGCGGAAGCCGAGCAAAGTTACCTTGCCGCAATCGCGGAATTTCAAAAGACCATTCAGGCCGGGTTGAACGATGCGTTCACGCAAGATCCGTTGGCCTGGAGTTACTCGCATCTGGCAGACTTGCAGCGGCGGATGGATCAACCGGAGAAGGCTCGCGTCAATTACGCGAAGGCATTGGTTCTGCGCGAATCGCTCCCTACACAGCCCGAGCACTTGCATTCTCTGAGTTGGTTTCTCGCAATGTGCGATGAACCACAATTTCGTGACGCGGACCGAGCGATCCAATTGGCTCTGCAAGCGCGAAAACTGGTCCCCGACAATCCGCGCTATGCTGTTGGATTGGGTCTGGCCTATTTCCGGGCAGGGAAATGGGAAGAAAGCATTCAAGCGGCAAAAGATGCCGAAGGACTCCGCCCGCAGCCGAACGGCATCGACTCATTTGTCCTGACCCTCGCGTACGGGAAGCAAGGGGACATAGAGCATGCCCGCGTGTGCTACGACCGAGCGGCTCAATGGATGCAACAAAACAGTCCTGGAAACCTGGACCTGATCAAGCTCCGCGCTGAGTCCGCCGCGGCACTGGAACTTGAGTAGAGTGTTCGCGCATTAGTGTTGAAACAAGCGAGGTCGCAGTCGTGGGGCAGGTTTTTAACCTGCCCGTCAAACACGGACTCTGATTTCGAGTGAAAGACGAAATGTTGAAAACCGCGATATTTCACGGGCAGGTTACAAACCTGCCCCACGAGTTCGCTTGTTTGAGGATTCGTGAAGAATTCCCCCACCGACCCCGCGTCGGTGGTGAAATGCCTTATGGCTACGCCGATTCTTTATGAAACAGGGCCGGGTAGCGACAAGGCATTTCACCCCCGACGCGGGATCGGTGGGGGAATTTCCAGTTCCAAATGGCATTACAAGTCGTACAGTCCGTACGACCGTAACCCTTCAACCGGCTTCTGTCGCATATGCCTTCAGGTGCGGTTTAGCGGCAGATTCTGGACCGTCGATAGAACCGGCAACTCGTGTTTCCCTGTGACCACCCGCAGAAGCGGCATTTGCAGAAGGATGCGGAATGTTGGCCCGGCTCAAACTTATCTGTGTACTTGCCCTCTTTCTGGCGGCAATCGTTGGGGGTCGGGATTTGGCCGCGGGGCCGCCGATCAGTCCGGACGTGTTCGATGGGGCAGGGACCGAGACCCCGGACGATGCTGACCGGGACGAATCGTTGGATTTCGTCCGCTTGGTGCTCATCGACGGCGAGTTGCAATTGATTCACTTGCAGCAGCCTCAACCACAGCCATTGGCTCCGGTTCCGCAAGCGGTCGAGCCGATGCTGGCGTCCTCGCCGCAAGCAGCCTCGGTCGCCAGCAACCTGTTTGGTCCCGCCGGGACCGACCGCAGTCTGTTAGGGGAAGTCCGCCGATCGCGAGCGGGTGGAACAGGCACCGATGTTGTGATCGGCCGAGAGTCTCAGTTCCGAGCAACCACCGATGCCGGAAGCTTGCTGGGCAAATCCATCCAGGCCCGTGGCCTCACCTCGCAGAATCGAACGCCGATCATCACCGACACGCGAGTCCGCGGCAGTGGAACGGGCAGTCTGCTGGCTTCGGGATCTTATTGGGTTCCCGCGCGGCAGGACTTGGACACCATGCTTAGCAAGATCGATTCGCGCATCATTCAAGACGTGATTGTCGTCAAAGGTCCGTACAGTTCGCTGTATGGGCCGGGAACACAGTTCGTCGACGTCGGCCTGTTGCAATCACCGCGATTCGACGATGGCTACGAAACACACAGCAGTACCAGTTTGGAATACAAGACGAACGGCGAACAATGGTACGGGCGTGAATCGGTCTGGGGCGGCGACGAGGATTGGGGATATCGCATCGGATATGGAAACCGAACGGGCAACGACTACACGATGGGCAACGGCAAGAAGCTGCCTTCGAGCTACAAGTCGCAAGACTTCGATGCGGCACTGGGCTTCGACATTGATGACGATCAACACATCGAGTTCAACTATCTGCGGCTGGACCAGACGGATGTGGAGTCTCCCGGTCAGTTCTTCGATATCAACTTCTTGGTGACCGATGCCTTTGAAGTGACCTACACACTCGAAGATCAGTACTACTTCGATCGGTTCACCGCGGAGGGTTGGTACAACCGCACACGCTTCGAAGGCGACGCCAATCGCAGCGGAAAGCGGAAACAAATCCCGTCGATCCCATTGGTGACGGACAATTTGGCGACCGACGTTGATTCAATGTCCACAGGCTATTCCACCACTTTGACCTGGGGGCAGGCCGGAGAAACACAGCTCATCGCCGGCACCGACTTCCGATACCTCAATCAAGAACTCAACGAAACCAACGACTTCAAAGTGGATGTCGATCAAGGACTCGCGGACGCCTTGGGCATCAATCCGGGCCAATACACGTTTCTGAATGCAAACTCGGGTGTGCCTCGTTCGCATTGGGTCAATCCGGGATTGTTCACTCAGTTGTCAGTTCCCGTGAATGACCGTCTGGCACTGAAAGCCGGCGGTCGCGTGGATCTGGTCAACACCGACATCGATCGCCTTCCCAGTGGACTTAGTTCCACTCTGCCCACTCAAGTGCCGTTGACGCAGGACTTCCTGCTGAAGCAGCTCCGTACGGACAGCTTCGACAAAGAATTCCACCTCTGGTCACTGTACGGCACCAGCGACTTCAAGCTGGATGAGAACTGGACACTGGGAACGGCTGCGGGCGTCGGGATGCGTCCGCCCACATTGACCGAGCTGTATTCCACCGGCGAATTCCTGTCGATCATCCAGAACGGGTTCAACTCTGTCATCGGCAATCCGAATCTGAAGGCCGCGCGGCACACGCAACTCGACATCAACCTGCGCGTGAATTACGAACACTTTCGCGCCGGTGCGACCGGCTTCTATGCGTGGGTCAAAGATTACACGACTTATGAGGTTGTTCTGTTCAATGCTCTACCGGGGTCCGAAAAGGCACGCGGACTGACATTCGTCAATACACCATTCGCGACTCTATCGGGCTTTGAAACCTACTCCGAATACGACATCAATGATTGGGTGACATCGTTCGGAACCATGAGTTTCGTCGAAGGCCGAGACCACACGCGTTCGCAGGGAGGACAGGACTTCTACAATCCGGCGTTCGCCCAATTCATTCGCGATCCGAAAGCGCCGCGAGGCATCCTGCGAGGCAGCAAGGAAGAGCCACTGGCGGGCATTTCGCCCATGGAATCTCGTATCGGTTTCCGTGTCCGCGATCGGAGTCCGCAGTCCAAGTGGGGTGCGGAATTGTCAGCCCGCGTCGTGCAGCAGCAGGATCGCGTGGCCACCTCGATCGGCGAGTTAGCGACAGCCGGTTTCACCACCTATGACTTCCGCACCTTTTGGCGCCCGACAAATCACATGGTGGTCAACTGCGGCGTCGAGAACTTTACGGACAAGTTCTACCGCGAGCATCTCGACCTGCGCACCGGCCGCGGCGTCTTCCAGCCGGGAATCAACTTCTACTTCGGTAGTCAGTTAACGTACTGATTCCGCGGAAGACTCGAACATAGGACGAATGTCGAAAGCGACATGACGAAGGTGCGGCAGATTTGCCTAGCCCACACTAACCCGAAGCG
>JAYVSP010000941.1:0-5585 GCA_043775215.1 Planctomyces sp.
GCGCTGGACCGCGTCACCTGGAACTGCACCGTCGCCGTCCCTTGGTCCGTTTCGGTCACGGACACGTTGTTGACTTGGAAGTTGGCCGGCGGCAGCGCGGGATCGCGTGCAAACGTCAACCCCGTTGTGTTGAATAGATCGAAATCCTGGCCGATGTTCGTGGCGGCTCCCGTCACGGGATCAACACTTGCCAATCTTGCAGCATTGCCGTCCGCAAGCAGCAGTCGATTCCCTGTGGAATCCCAGGTCATGCCGCCTTCAAAGGCACCCAAGTTCGGGCCTAAGGCGCCAACTCGAGTCGCCACCGCGGTCGCCGTGTTGATGCTAAAGAGAGCGTCATTGAAGTTCGCATTGGCACCCGTCACACCGCCGGAGATCGCACCAAACAATGTTGCCGGCTGTCCACCGCCAGCCGGCCGGAACGCCAGATAATCAAATTCGACGTTGTCGGTCGCGGCCGCGAGATTGCCATTGCCCACTTGAATCGCGCCGACGTTCGTGGCCACACCCGTCGTGGGATCAATGCGGAAGAGGCTGGGATTTCCTGTGCCCGAAAAAACGGCGTAAATGGCATTGCCGGCCGTATCGAATGCGATGTCACCTTCCGAAATACCGGGTGGCAACCCCGTGACGTTGACTGTGGACAACACCTGTCCGGTCGGCCCGTTGATGGTCACGAGCTGCGGAATGCTGCCAAAGAAAAAGCCGAGATCCAGCGCGACCATGTTGTTGTTCGCATCCGCCTCAATGTCCACAGTGTTGAAGAGCGGCACGTTGGAGATGATGGTCGTGACCGCCGTGGCGGGATTGACCCGAGCGATCTGGCCAAAGTCATCAATGGCGAACAGCGCAATTGGGGGATTGTCATCGTCGGTGATCGTGCCCTGGGCTTCTTGATTGAGCAGCCGGCCGTTGACCGGATTGCTCAAAATCAATCGCACAGTTTCATCGGGTTCGTTGACCGTGTCAGTTTGGACTGTCACCGTCACCGTCGCGGTGAGTGCTCCTGGAGCAATCGTGACGACCTGATTCGAGATCGCCGTGTAATCGGTGCCGGCGGTTGCAAAACCTTCCGCGGTATTCACGGTCACGCTGACCGGCAAAAAGCTGACCGTGTTGAGAGTCAACGTGAACACCAGGTTGGACGTGCCCGCGTTGCCTTCTGCGACCAGTGTGTTGGCCACGCTGATCGTGACTGGAGGCGGATCGGGAATCGCGTCGCCGCTGTCCACGAGGTCGTCGCCCACGCCGCCGTCCATCGAGTCGACTCCGCCGCCGGGAGTGACCACCGTCAGCACCGATCCGTCCGCCTGCGTCTGGAAGACGATATCCGCGCCGCCATTCAGCAAGTCATTACCGGCTTGGCCGAGCAGCTTGTCGTTGCCCAGGAATCCCGCCAGCGTGTCGTTGCCCGCCCCGCCCTGCAGCAGGTCGTCCCCTTCGTTGCCGCGGAGCAGATCATTCCCACCGGCACCGTTCAACGTGTCGTTGCCCAGGTTGCCCGACAGACTGTCGTTGCCGTCGCCGCCGTTGATGTTGTCGTTGCCCAGATCACCATTCAGCGTGTCCAGACCCGCTTGGCCCAGGATGATGTCATCACCGTCGTTGCCTGACACGATGTCATCACCCGCTCCGCCCAGCAGCGAGTCGTTGCCTGCGTCGCCGGTGAGCGAGTCCGCTCCGTCCATGCCATTGATCGCGTCGTTGCCATCACCACCGCTAACGGTGTCGTTGCTCATACCGGAGTCGATGGAGTCATCACCGGCATCGCCCGTGATCGTGTCGCCGTGATCACCACCGCTGATGGTGTCGTTGCCATCGTCGCCCGTGATGCTGTCGGTGCCGTCTTCGCCGATCAGGTTGTCATTTCCGTCGCGGCCACGAATCGTGTCGTCGCCGTCTCCGCCGTTCAGCGTGTCGCTGCCCGCTTGGCCGTCGATGCTGTCATCGCCGTCACCACTCAGGATGCTGTCGCCATAAAACGGCGAGCCCAGGATCACATCATCGCCGTTCCCTGCGTCGATTTGAATGCTGGTCACCGACGGATAAGTGGTGTTGGTCACATTGTTCAAGTTGATGTCGTTGGCATCGTCGCCCCCTTTGATGACGATCGACGTCACGGCGCTGGTGGCCACGTTCGGGGCCGTTCCCAGAATCAAGCCGTTCGCCAGAATTTCCACACGCCCGGAGACGTTCTGTTGCACCGTGATGCTGTCGCCCCCATCCGAGCTGACGAACAATTCGCCCCCTACGAACAGCGCTGCAACTGAGAGAAGCGTTCGCTCCTCCATGTGCTCCACAACCACCGGCAGCCCGTTGGTCCGCGTTCGTCGATGAATTCCTCGTAACGAATGTAGCCAAGAATTGAGTTTCACGGCGGGTGATCCTTTCCCGGTTTGATGCGGTCCTGTTGTTTCTCTGTCCCGTGCCGAATCCACGTCCGGCACCGACTGTGCGACAGAGTTCGTTCCTCCTTCCAATACGGCATATGCGCAATGTAGGTTCGCTAAAACTTGATGCGCCAGCACATGCAGCATCGGCGCCTTTCGCGTTCCGATTACTAAGTCACGCACGACCGCTACAGACCGAATGAAACTGTGACGGTTGTTAGGTCTCTGACGCCTGAAAGCTCGCAAACCATTCCCCCGCCGACCCCGCGTCGGTGGTGAAATGCCTTGTCGCTACCATTGGCGGCTCGCGGTCGCAACCGAACAATCCCGGCACGCGGGCGGAGATGAAGGGCGGAAAATAAACATATCAGGTAGCCATAAGGCATTTCACCACCGACACGGGGTCGGTGGGGGAATGCCTGCTACGTCGGCCGCAGGATTTCGCTGGCACACAGTTCATTCGCGCAGAGGTCGGCGAGGCCGCGTTCGGCGATCAGGATGGCGAACGTCGCGTGGACTCGGCGACAAGATCGCGCGAGCTCTTGCTGTAACGCGAGCAATCGAGCCGAGTAGTCGGCGATAGTTTTCTCGACGACCTGTAAGTTGGCTTCCTCATGAGTTTCCAGATCGACCAATTTCCGTCCACCGACCGTCGTGGGACGCGCCTCCCAGGCGTTGAGCAGTTGCAGCACCCACAGCACGCTGGCGTCTCCAGCCAAGCGGCGCAACAGAGCGTCCGGATCGTGCGGAAACAAAAAATCGCTGATCACGATGCGGACGGTCTGTCGTTTGAGCGGAATCGCGCGAGCGTCCAGAGCCTCCAGCAGCGAGCGTGAACCGTCGAAACGCAACGTGGCCAAATGTTGTGGAGACTCGAAAGGTAACGGTTCCAGAGGCGTGTTGTCGGTGATTGGGATCAGCGCGGGCCGGCCGCCGAGGTTGCCTCCCAACAGCGCGAACAAACCGGCCAACTGGCGTGCAATCTGCGCTTTGATCGGCTCAGAGATACTGCGGTCACGCGTCGGATCGTCCGACATCATCGAGCGGCTGGCATCGAGCAGAATCTCCATGCGCGGGCTGATCTCTTCGCGATAGAGGCGCACCATCAACGCATCGGACCGGGCGTACGCGGCCCAGTCGAGATGCCGGATGTCGTCACCCGGTTGGTACTGCCGGTACTCCTGGAATTCGAGCGAACTTCCCGTACCCCGACCGAGCAACTCACCGGATCGCCCAGATACAGGCATGCGCGGTAATCCCAACTGATACCTGGCCGCCGCCTGTTGCACCTCCGGGTCGAATTGCATGCGCGATGTGTCCGCTGAAAGTAGCCTTCATCGCTCCGCGTGAAGAGCCTTTTTTGATTGCGATAACGAGTGCTTCACAACAGTCCCAAGTCAAACGCGAAAAGGCTCTTCACGCGGAGCGGTGAAGGCTACTGTGCTGTAGAACTTCGCGGATACCCGCGAACATTGGACGCAGATTCAACAATAGCCCCAAGCCGGCGGCGAGCGACAGAATGACCATCTCCGCAGTTTGCACCGCCGGCGAACGCCCCCCAAAACTGTAACTCGCGTTACCGGTCATCGCACTGAGCGTTTCAAATGGGTTGGTGACTCGCAGGAATGCAAACCAATCTTGCGCCTGTTGCCTGGTGACGAACATCATCGGCAAGTACGGCACGATCAGTCCCAACAAAAACAGAATCAGGATGATGACTCGCGTATGCATCGGGCGGACTTCCGCCGAGACGCTCCGCAATCCGCGGCCCATCGCCGAGCCCAATCCCAAATACGCGATGATGTATCGCAGTAAGGTCACGATCCACGGGCCTTCCCAATGCCCCGTTCCAAATGCGTTGAACGCAAGCAACCCCACCGCAAGTAACGGGATCAGCAGCAAATGCACTAGCAAGTACAAAAAGCCGCGATGACCGCCTGGCAGAAATGGAGCTGCCAGCAATTTCATCAGGCTCCCTTGAGGGAATCCACGGCGAACGCGGCGCGACACAAAATCCGGTTCCGTCGTGACGAAGAAGCCCACCGCCGCGCAATGCAGCGCGGCAACCATCGAGATGGCGGCGATTTCATCCGGTGACGACGACGTGAATGAACGCCCCAAGAACCATCCGGCGATCAAAAACGACAACCAAAACAGGACGAACTGCACTGAGCACGCGATCCGAATTCCCGTGCTGCGATTGTCCGAGTCGAACGTCAGGTGAGCGGTGGCAATCTGCTGAAACAGAAAGAAGTACGACAGACCGCCCACCGTCAGGCAGCCAATCCCCACCCAAAAACTTTTCTGGTCGAACGGAATCGACTCTGTCAGCAAAGCCGGTGTGCCGAACAGCACCGAGATCACGATCCAGACCATCGCTCCGAAAACCAAAAACGTCGAGCCACCTTGAGCCTGTTTGTTCTGAGGCACGGCGGCCACCGTCAACGCCAACATCGTCAGACAGAGCGTGACCAGTAGCGAGAACAACAGCACGAATCCCACCAGCGCAAAATCAAAACCTTGCAGCATCGACGTGAACGCGATGAACGGCGCGATGGCCGAATAAAAGATGAAAACCTGCACCATCGAACTGCACAGTTTGCCCCAGATCAGTTGCCGCGGGGTCAGTGCTGTGATGCTGAGCAATTCCAAGGTTGTTTGATCGCGCTCGTTCAACAGACTGCGGTACGCCGAGTAGGGCACGACCGCGAAGATCGCAATCGCCAGCACGTCGTAATAAAACACGAAGAACGCGCGGCCCGCCGAACCGAACTCCAACGACTCCCCCGCCGACAGCGTGCCAAACACCGAAATCAGCCACGAAGCGATCAGCATCAACAAAAAAGTGACGACAAACTGGCGGCTCTTGAGCGCTTGCCGAGTCTCTTTCACCAGAATCGGATTCAGCCAATCACCGGCTCGTTCCAGCAAGTCGACTTGTTCGATTTCCATGAGTCATCAGGTTCGCAGGCATTGGAGACTTATAAGGACGTAAGAGACCAAAGGAATAATCAACCTCGCTCGCAAATCCCTTTTGTCCTTTGTGTCCCTTATATCGTTAACGCCGAAGGCGTTGTATTCCTGACACAAAATCCCAAATCCGAAGAACCAAATCCAAAGGAAATCCGAAACACAAAATCTGAAATGAGTCCCAGGCGAAAACCGGCATCCACATCCTCAGTCGCGGCAAGTAGC
>JAYVSP010000942.1:0-11795 GCA_043775215.1 Planctomyces sp.
GAAGCAGAGGAGTCTAATTTCGAGTGAAACACGAAATGTTGAAAACCGCGATATTTCACGGGCAGGTTACAAACCTGCCCCACGAGTTCGCTTGTTTGAGGATTAGTGTTTGCTGGTACGTGACTTCTTCGACTGAGCGTCCGGATTGTGTCGCGGAACTTGCGTTGACCTCCGAATCCGGGCGAGACTCGACTTGAGCACGGCCTGAAGTTGGCGATCACGATCCGCGGGGGTGCTGCTCAGGACGGAGATAGCCAGATCTTTCGCCAGTGCCACGCCAAGTTCGCGGTACGGATCATCGACCGGCCGCATCGTCACGAGATGCCACTGGCCAGCTTGAGTCTCGTCTGGCCAACGAGGCACGGTCAGGAAGCCATCTTCAATCTCCGGCAACAGTCCCGCTCTGACCAGCGACGATTTGCCACAACCGCTCGAATCAAGGACCGTCAGGAAGCGCTGATGTTCCAGCAACTTGAGCATCTTAGCCGGGGATTGTGTGAACAACTCAGCCCGAAAGGAACCCAATCGGCAAGCCTCCTCAAAGTAAGTAAGCCAGCCCCCGATATGGACACTCGGCCTTGTCCAACTTGATGCCGACTCTCAGCGCTTCGCCACGGATCGCCTTGATGAGTTTGTCGAGCGCCGCCGACTCATCCACCGAGTAAGAGAATTCGACCCAGGTGTTCGCGGTGAGAAACGTGGACAACCGCGAGCGGTCGCCGCGGGTCGACTTCGGCCGGCGGCGTCGAGGAACTCAATTGGGATGATGCGGCGTTTCGTTTCCTGGAAGATTTGGACTCGCGGAGCACGGGCGGCGGTTCATCGCGTGAAGGGGCCGGAAATGTTATGAGTCTGCTTGTCTCAAGAAGTTTCCGGTTCCGCATTCAAGAATTCGGGAGGGTGTCATGAGCGAAGTGAGATTCATCGTGCGGGATGCTCGGCGAACGGTTTCGTCGACATGGCATGGGAGTTCTGCGGATGCGGCGGTGGCGGCGTTGAGCTCTGATCCGGAGACGATTGAGGAGTTGGAGGTGGCGATCGAGCGGTTTATGAAACCGTGGGGGGATGGCGGCTGGTTTCGCTGTTTTGGGGGATCGCTGAACGAGGAACCGTACGACGCGGGATTGGTGGTGATCGACTTGGCCGCTCGCCTGGTTGTGGTGGAGTCGACGTATTCTTCGCCGGGGATGCACGGGGCCGTGTGGTATCACGATGGCTCGTGCTGCACCGACGTCCGGATTCCCTATCAATTGGCTGACGAGTGGCGGGTCACGTCGGACGTCTGGGTTTGGCGGTCGCTGGCCGAGGCTCGGCGGCGGGAACGCGAGGCTCGGCCACCACTGGATGCGCGAGCGGTCTTGTCTGGCCGGCCGCTCGTCGAATTCATCGCCTCCGAATGCTTCGCCGCGTTCGCACGGCGCGATGAGATTGTCGAGGCGACTCGCCAGAAGTGGATCGCTCGGAAAAAGGAACGAGCCGTGCGTTGGCCGGAACTCGTGGCGAAAGAAGAGCCGATTCCGCGAGACCCGGAAACGATGACTCTGGAAGAGCTGGCGTGGTCCACTTCGCCGGGTCAGGAACGATACGCGAGTCCGTTCTACGACGGACTCAAAGACATTCACGTCGAGTGGCTGATGACGCCGCGCGACGACTTGCGCGGTGAGATTCCGCGCGAAGTTTTGCTGGCTCAACGCGATCACATCGCGATGGATTTGGAATCTCGCTGCCAGCAGTGGTCGCGGCTGGATTTCTGCCCGCGTGGGTTGGACACGACCTCGCACGCCTTCCGCTTCGGCGGCTTCGGGACGCATGAATTGGTCATGTACTACCACCTCGTCCGGGAACTGCTTTGGTCTTGCTGGGAACGTCTGACCGAGTTGGCTGAATCTGGAACGGACAGTCATAGCCGAAGTCGCGAGATTTCGGACCGAACGGGGCAACGTAGCCGAAGTCGTGAGACTTCGGACCGAACTCTGGCGAGTTCGGCTATCGGCGAGACTTCGGACCGAACTCTCACGAGTTCGGCTACCGGCATGACTTCGGACCGAACTCTCACGAGTTCGGCGACGGGGCGTTCGGCGACGTGGCCTGCAAATCTGCTGACGCTCGGCGATTTCCTCACCGCCGAGGTGCCGCGTCTGGAACAGGTCCGCGACGAATGGTTAAACATGCCAGATCCCGAATATGACTTCCGCACGCCCCGTTCGATCATCGACCGTGAACGCCAACGACTTCCCGAGGGAGTCTCCGGTGCCGAGGCGATTGTTGATCCCGATTGCCCGTGTTGTCAGATGCTGGCCGACATGCCCGGTCCCACGTTCTGGAGTCTGGACGGCAGTGGGATGGACGACGAATTCGCCTTCAGTATCTACTACCGCACTCGCAAAGAATGGGATGCCGAGCAGCGCGACTACGAAGAGTTCCGCCGCCAGTGCGACGCTCAAGATGCCGAACGCCGCCGTCTGGGTGTCGAGCATCCCGCCGACGGTCAACACTCGACCGGCTCCGTCTGGGCCAGCAGCTTCTCAGTCGCCGATTCGCCCAACGTCCCGTTGGGTATTCGCTTGTTCGGAATTGGCGGCCATCTCGCCGAATTGATCACAGATCTGCGCGAACCGCCAAGATTCCCGGCTGAAACACCGATGGAAAGTCGCCGAACTCGTGAGAGTTCGATCCGAAGTCTCACGACTTCGGCGACGGAGGTGACAACAGGTATCGCCACCGATCCGCAGCCGCTGATCGACCAACTCAACCGCGACTTCGGCAACCTGCGAGAAGTTCTGACCGGAGCCGATGTGGTCCTCTGCGAAGCGCTCGTCGAACCGGTCCTCGATCGCTTTGTGGAATCACTGGACGCGGTCGCCGCGTCTCGTCCCGACCTCATCCCGAAATGCGAATCGCTGACGGCAATGCTGCAAAGTTTTCTCGAACCACTCAACGTCGATGAACCCGAATCATTTTCCGACGACGGCCTGCCGTACTGATGGCGTTTCGCGAACAGCGACGGCACGGCGATCATCGTCTTGATATTGAGCAACCGACCAAATCGCTATTGTTTGAGTCATCTCCCGAAGAAATGTGTTGAAACCTGCTGGCGAAACGATCCTGCGATCCTTGGCGGCCGACGCGAAATTCCATAGATTCCCCCATGAGCGGTTGCCGTTCGCCAATCGCTGACCTGCATTTTGCCCCCGTAGCTCAATTGGATAGAGCGTCGGCCTCCGGAGCCGAAGGTTGGAGGTTCGAATCCTCCCGGGGGTATTTGCCGAAACCACGAGAAACAGCCTGTTTTCTCGTGGTTTTTTGCATTTGGTCCGAACTCGCCTCAGTGGTCGTCAAGACAGGTGATAACGGTTGCAAACGGCTGATTTCGGTAGAAGCGTTGCAACTTTTTGTGCAACTTAAATCGGAGCCGATGCTGGTCGTGTCGGTTGTTCCAGTTGCTCGGCACGGATTCGCGTCGCAAGTGGCGATGGTCGGGAGTGCCGACAGCCCAGCGGTCATGTCGATCAACCCAAGATGGCTGTAGCGGTCCATCGTCAACGTGATGCTGGAATGCCGCGCCAGTTGTTGAGCCACTTTGGGATGAACGCCGCCGGTCGCCAAGTACGTGATGAACGAGTGGCGGAGCGAATGAAAGTCGGCGACACCGTCATCCGTCGTGTAGGGAATCCCCGCCGCGTCCAAGTCGAGCCGAATCATCTTGAACGCTCGCTCCGTCCACGTTCCCGGAAACAGACGCTCGCATTTCGTTTTTGAAGCGTCGTTGATCGACAGGATGACTTCCGAGTCGTCTGACGATCGTTCTTGTTCTAAGAGCCACCGTCGCAATCGAGCCGCAACGTCCGGGTGAAGTGGCAAGACATCTTCGCGGCGATGTTTCGAGCACGCGGCTTCCACGGTGACGGTCGGCGGTTCAGAGACCAAATCGAATGATGTCGGAGTAAGGCTCGCCAATTCGGACGCTCGTAACCCCGTCATCGCCGCCAACCGATACAGCATTGCTCGCGAGGAACCAGTCAGTCCCCGGAAGGCTTCCACACCCCGCTCGGCCGCTGAGATGAGCCGAGCGAGTTCGTTGGCGGACAACGCGCGGCGTTCATGGCGGACATCGACACGGTCATTGAGCTTTTGCAAGTGCGCCAACGGGTTCGACGGCAACCGCCGATTCCGCACCAGCCAGTTGCAGAACGACTTGATGCCTGACAAGTAGCCGTTGCTGGTGGCCGTCCCAAGCCCGCTTGCCGACGTTCTCGCAAATAGTTCGCAACGGCAGACGGCGACAGGTCGGCCAGCAACTTGAACCGGCAAGCGTCGATGATCTTCCGACAGCGTGCCGTCACTTGTCCTACTTGTTTGTCAGTCGCTTCTTTCGCCAGCAACGCCGCCGCGAAGTCATCCAGGTGCTCAGTCAGCGGTCGTTTCCGATGATCCTCAAACGGGTCCACGTCGCCCGCTCGTTCACGTTTCACTCGTTGCGAGATGTCCGCCAGCATCGTTTCGGCGAGGTTGCGGTCATCCGACAACGACACGGTGCGAATCGTGCCGTCTGCGCCGCGGTATCTGCCACGCCAAGTCTGAGAACGCTCACGAACTCGACGCGCCCCCGCCGTTCCCTTGGCGACTTGCTGCCCGTCGCGGTTGAGGTATCGTGTGACGACAGGACGATAGAGCGATGCCATGCTCGAACACCTTTCGTGATGCTCGCCCACCGTCGCGACGCGGGCATCACTCCGGCACTCGCGACAGGGGCGAAAGGTGGCTGACTGAGGATTACAGGTCGCGTTGCAGAACGCGGCTGACTTGGACTTGGTTCCACGGTTTGCCGCGTCGCGTTGTGTGGCTGGCGGCGTTCAGTGTTTCCGCAATAGCTCGGAGACTCCGGCCTTCACTTTGTAGTTGCTTCATTTGCGGAATGAGGTCGATATAGGCTTCTGCCGCTGCCTTCGCACGAACAGCCGCCGATACTTTCGCTCCCTTCGCCGATCCCTCAAGGCGAGCTTGTTCGCGTCCGTCCCAGTGACCGCGTCGGGCTGATCCGAGCTTCGTCCCACGGGCCTTCGCCGCCTGCAATGCGGCCCTAGTTCGATCGCTGATGGCTTTCGCTTCGCCTTCCGCCACGGCACTCAAAATGTGAATCGTCAGCCGGTTGGCGTGCTCCAGATCAATGGCGATGAAGTCCACACCGGATTCCATCAGCCGGGACAGGAACGCCACGTTGCGAGCCAGACGGTCCAGCTTCGCCACAACGAGAGTTGCCTTCGATCGCTTGGCATGGGCGAGGGCTTTTGCCAGTTGCGGACGATCAGCCCGCTTTCCCGATTCGATTTCGTGATAAGTTGCTAGTACGTCGCAACTCCGCGCTTTGACGAATGCAGCGACGGCCGCTTCCTGCCCTTCCAAGCCAAGTCCGCTTCGGCCTTGCTTGGCTGTTGACACTCTGAAGTACGGGATGATTCGTTGCACGGCGGTTTCTCCGAAGTAGTCGGTCAGCAGCCGGTCTAGCTGACGAGCGACCGTTGTTACATTTACCTTGATGCTCGTCAAGGTACAAGTAACATTCGGCAATCCGGTTTTGTGGAATGAGTTTTTCGGCATGGATGACAGTCTTTCTTCCCGCGCGGCCGGTCGGAGTCTGATTCCAGGTTGTTTGTTGGGCAGGAGGAATCCTACAAGTTTTGGCGTCGAACAATCAGAATAACTGGCGAAGCCAGTGGAGTTCGTTCAGCAGCCCGGCCGCACGCGCGCAATTTGGACCAGCTTCCGCATCGCGTTCCAACACGGCGTAGAACTTTGCGGGGTCGCCGATTGTCGCCCACGAGAACAACTGGAATGGCTCGCGCGGCAGCCGGTCGCGGTGAGATCGAAACCATTGGATCAGCGCGGCGTCCGCGCCTTGCCACGGAGTCCACTCCCGGCGGTATCGGGCGGGCATATCTGCTGTGCTCGTCTTTGCTCCGGCGCCCCCGATGGGGAACGCGACGTCGATTACCGCGAACACCCAATCCGGCAGACTGTCAGGGACGTCATTTTCCAGCCCGCTTCTGGTGGCGACGGCGACAGTACCCTCGTTCTTTGCGGGAATCGGGGGGTTCTGTCGCCAGTCACCAGCGTTTGGAGCCGTGAGCACGGCGAGCAACTCCGGTTTGTGTTGCCGCAGTGCCGCAAGCAGTTCGTCCGACACTGCGCCGCGAGGCCGAAACCTGAGCCGGTCGCCAGCGGCCTGGATCACTATGCCAAGTCGATCCAGTTCCGCCCGTAGCATTGTTAGCGTGAAAGTCGCGTGCATCAGACGTCCCCCCATTCGTCCTTCGCCGAGATGTCACTTTCTGTTTCGCTGGCGGTGGCGTCGGCGACAGAACCCCGGTTTTCTTCGGGAATCTGAGGGTTCTGTCGCCTGTCGCCACTGTCACATAGCCGGAATTGACGAGACGGGTGCCCCCCAGCAGGAGAAGTTTCGATTGGTTCCCAAACGCCGTGACCGGACGTCACGAGCTTGCCGAGTTCAGACTCCGCGTATTCGGGCGGTGCCTTTCGGAAACGTCGCGGGCCTCGTTGGAGATCACGGGCTGTGGCTGTTCCGCCGCGCGTCTGAATCCACTCAACGAGTTGCCGGTGTTCGGTCTCGTTCTCGGTCTCGGTCTCGGCGAGCATGGCATAGACTCGCTTGGCTTCGTAGCCAAACCAGCGTGAAAGAGTGATTCCTGCGCCGATGCTCACCTCATCAATCACGTCCGACGAAATCAACGACGTGTCGCGACTCACAACTCGGACACAATGGACGACCAGCGCCAACCGAGCGGCGTAGCATTCCAACTTTGACCACGCGGCGGCGAGTTCGCCGGACAGGTCCGCTTGTTCGGAAGCGTGCTCGTTGTAGAACTTAACCCACGCCGTTTTCGCGGTCGGACTCAACCCGACAACGAGCGGCTGTGACTTGCCATCGTCATCAATCTGTGGTTCCAGCGCGAACAACCCGTTAATCAACCCCTTGTACAACTCGTCGATGTCGGCCGATATTTCGGCCTCAGTCCATCGCTTCCGTTGTCGCGGCGGATAGGTGAACAGCAACCGCGCCCCCAAGCCGCTCTCGACATGACCAGACACGAGAACTTTTCGCAATGTCGCGGGTTGAGTTCCGCCGGTGGCACTCATGGCCGGTTGTGACACCATGATCGTCTTTCTGTCCCCCGTCTTTCGATCGACGGCGAACCCTTTGGCCGAGTGAATCGACAGCCAGTGTGCCGCGTCGTTGCCCCCTTTGGATTTGTACTGATCGAACGAGGAAACCCAGCCGGCAAGCTCGTCGCGAATCAGGACCATGCCGCGAGGATTGTCCGCGAGCAGCACGCTCACCGCTTCGATGGTCGCATCACTGGTGAAGCAGCGTTGTGCCACGGGAGCCACTGGCGAACGCGGTGGCGGTTCTGACGATGACTTCTTCTGTTTCCACACGGCGACAGCAGCAGCGTGCCGCAGTTTCTCCGCTTCAAACTCTTCCATTGCGGCAGCGTGCCGCTCCAAAGCGGCTTCATCGCGTTGGCGAAGTGGTTGTGTCAGCCATTCCAGCGGCGGACTCTTCAGCGTGCCGCTCTCGCCAACAATGCAGGTCCAGACAATCGCCGGCTCAGTCCAGCCGCGTTTCAAGCGGATGCGTCGGCTGTTGCCGATCGCGCCGGCCAACAGGGACAACGCAGGGAGCGCGACGAACGACAGATCGCAGCCCATTGCCTTGGCGACACAACGAACAACCTCGCCCAGCGGTTCGGGCAGGATTTCAACGGGGAACGGGCGGAATGGTGTGATGTCGGCCACAACCCCCGATTGCGTGCCCGCCTGTCCCTTGACCCGTTGAGACGGTGGAGCGGTTGTTTCAATCGCCGGCCTCGATTGCTCGCGTGCTTGTTCCGCAAGTTGCTGTTTGATGCTCATACAGCCCCCCTCATTAAGAGAGTGCGGAGAGCAACCCGGAAATCGTCATCATCGCGCAAGGTCACGAGCAGTCGTTCTTGCTCGCGTTCGTTGAGCAGTTTGACCGGCTCGCCGATGTGCGGGTCGATGCCGAGCCGCTCGCATTCGTCGTCTGGCGGCAACCAGCGGCGAGCGAAGTCCGGCCGCTCGTTGAGCGCGATCCGCAGTTCTTCAACAGTCGCAGGCGGGACCGGTTCCTGTCCTCCCGCAAGACAGTCAAGAAACTGTTCAAGAAATTGAATCGGCCCCTCGAATTGTGGGCGAGGCATGATAGGATTCATCGCAGTCAGTTTCCTTTGATGGCGGACGTTCCAGCGTCCGCCTTTTTTGTTCGTTGCGACAGCCGGCATCACGATCACCCGACGTCAGAGCGTTCATCATTTCGCAGCGGCGGGGCGGCGCGTTGTTCATTGAGCGACGGACAACCGGCCGCGAGCCACGAGTCCACATCAGCGCGCCGCCATCGCACTGTCTGAGCCGTCAGCTTCAACGGCTCTGGCAGCCGGCCCGACTCGCGCATCCGCCAGATAGTCGGGACGCTCACTGACAGCATCACGGACAGGGTGCGAGCGTCGATCAAAGTTGGAACGGCGGGGGTGGTATCACTTCGCATGACGGGATACCTCCTGCCGTGTGGATGGTAGATCGCTGGCACGCTTCAGCCTGCCGTTCGATTGCGCGATCAATCGCTTGATCGTCTGCCCGCGACGGCGAGCGTCGATGGCATTCATCTCGTGACGAATCATCGCTACGGCGTCGCGGTCGTAGAGGCGGAGCGTGCCGGCGCGAGCACGGGGGCAAATGTTTGGTCGCGTCGCCAGCACATATAGAACGCGAGGCAGCCGAACCCCCAGTTCCGCAGCAATGCGGCCAGAGGTCAGCAATGGGACAGCGTTTGCTTTCATGCGAATCGTCCTTTCCAGTTGGGAGCCGCATCACACGGCCCGTTTCTGGTAAGAGCGATTCGCGAATAAGCTATAATTCGCGCGATTCTTCGGGGAATTTACAGTTTTCTGTTCGCGGCTATTCGCGAATAGCCGCCTTTTTCGGCTTCCGTCCCTGCGGCACTACGCTGGCGAGTTCGATAGCTTGAGCCGGCGTTGTCGAGCCGTCCCTAATGTTTTCAATCGTTGCTGCCATCTCTTGCTCGCTCATCCTCGATTTCATCACAACGTCGATGGCGCGTTCCTCTTCTCGCGCAACCAAGTCATTCAATTCAGTGTCGGCACTTGCCACCGTCGCTTCTGCCTTGCCAGTGAAGGCAACCGTTTTGACGCTTCGTTTTTTCCGACTGCGTCCCAACTCTGTCATTATTTCATCCCAAAAACCTGTCTTGTGGACGGTTGATGTTGAGCAGCTCCACGGTGTACCAGTCGTTTCACTTTGGTATTCCCGAATCCCTCTCGCCCACGACTCAACGTCACCGTGTTTGAACTGCGGATCGGCTTTGTTGAGTTTCCGGGCAATTTTATCCGCAACGACCAGGTCCATACGACTGGGTTTGCGAGCGGGAACCATTGGAGCCGAATCCGTCGCCGGAGTCCTGATTCCTCGCGCCGTTTCGTCGGCTCCAACAGCTACCACTTTTGCCGGTCTCGCCCGCCAATTCGGCGGCTCAACTGCAATAAAGTTTGCTTTTGAAAGTCGTTCCAGGGATCCCAAGATTGAGAGACACCGCCCTCGATCATTCGACATCAAATCTCGCCAGAGTTCAGCGGTCTCGCCACGCTCGTCAAGCTCGGAGAACGCTCGGTATCTAGCTTTGAAAGGATCGAAGAAATCGTTTTCTTCATAAGCAACGTTCAGAATTTGTTGAGATGAAAGCGCTGTTCTGCCGCATACCCAATCGACGCATTCGTCCAGCAATTGCGTGCTGCCCCGAAGGCCGCGCTCTAAACGCTCCTTGAGGTCTTCCAACTCCCGCGTCTCTGGCCAGCTCCCCTTTTTTAATTCAATCTGTCCCTCAGTATCACCAAGATGTTCAGCATTGTTTCTCTCCTGACTTCCGAGCAGCCACAGTATCTCGACAAGGCGTGGAACATGCTGGTCATCGCGTTCGTCTGTCTTCCCGTCCGGAGATGGTTGGATTGATGTTGCAGACGCTGCTGAAGTTTGTTCGGGACTGACCACGACGCCTGCGTCCGCGTCCGAATCCGATACGGGCATAGGCGGCGGCAGGAAGCATCGTACCCACGGCTCCGCCCGCCACTTTTCGCGCGGCAGCTCCATCAGAGCGTCCACAAGTCTCCGACACTCGCTACACTTTGACGGCTCCATTCGCGATGCGTGCAAAAGGTTGTCTACCGCCTCACGAACGAAATCGTGATCGAAGTCAGTTTGATCCGCGCACCACTCGACAGCATCACACAATGCCTCGTCGTAATGGGAGAACACCGACTCGTCCTGAACCCATTCAATCTGGTTCTTCGCGCGATCGGCTTCACGCTGCGCCAGCCGCGCTAGGGCAGCGTTTCGCTGCTTGCTTTGCGTCGGATTACTATTGCCGGCCTCAATCTCTTTGTCCTCTGCAATTCTTTCTGCGAAGTGAACATCAAGGTCGCGGTGATTCTCACATAGCCTATTCCGAGAGCCACGTCTCTTCTTGAGTTCGCGCAGAAACTCCACGAGGTTGTCGAACATGCCCACGTCCTACATGTGGCCTCGTCCTACAAGACAAAGATGGCGCGGGAGAGCCGGGTAGGACACCGGCATTCGGGCCGTCGCCCTATCCCGCGTCCGCTGCATTGTAGTCGATCGAACGCTCACAAGAGCGTTGCAAGCAAAGCATCGAAGTCGAACGTGAGCGAAGGGTCGAGCGTGCAAGTTTTGTCGCTGACCTTGTCGATGCCAGTATCGGCGGTGCCGGGATTGATGATGTCCGCTCCCAAGCCGCCCTTCAGTTTGTCTTTGCCGGCGCCGCCGATCAGCCAGTCGAGTCCATCGCCGCCGTCCAGAGCGTCTTTACCAGCCGAACCGAGCAGGATGTCGTTGCCCGCGCCGCCGAAGAGCTTGTCGTTGCCATTGCCACCGCGCAGCGAGTCGTCCCCTACACCGCCGTCGAGCTTGTCGTTGCCATCTTCGCCGTCGAGCACGTCGTCGCCGCCGCCGCCAATAAGCTTGTCGTTGCCCTCAGCGCCCCAGAGGATGTCGCCTCCTTCGCCGCCGTTAAGCGAGTCGGAGCCTGCCCCGCCATCAACTGTGTCATATCCGCTACCACCGAGGAACGAATCGTTGCCCTCTCCGCCATTGAACCAGACGTCGAGGCCGACGGCCCGTGCATCGAGCTGGTCATTTCCGCCAATGCCATTAAAGACGATGAAGCCTGCGAAGGTGTTCAACGACTGATCCAAGTTGAGACAGTCGGCGAGAGCAGTTCCCTCAAATTGAATTGCGCCGACATCACTCAATGCCAATGGCGCGCCCGCGTCGGATGAATCTTTAGGACGCTTGACGTGCAACTGTCCGTTGATGACAAACGCCTGATACTTGCCACCTTGAGCAGGAAGCGGGAACACAACCAAAGCGGCGATGTCGGTCACGTTCACACTAAAATCCTGTGTGACGTAATTCGCACTGTCGCTGACAGCGACTTGGACTTCGTAAATATTATTGCGATCGGAGTCGGTGGGATTCTCAAAATCAGGCGGCGATAAGAAGGCCAACTCGCCAGTCGTTGAGTCGATGCTGAAGAACGTGCGATCCGATCCGCCGCTTAATGAATAATCCAAAGTAGCTGTCTATTTTGTGCGGAAACTGGTGCTGCGTGAATTGGTGCGATCGGTTATTTCGAGGTCATGGATGTCGGCAAACTCAAGGACGATGTG
>JAYVSP010000943.1:0-3285 GCA_043775215.1 Planctomyces sp.
CAGAGGCCAGAGGCCAGAGGCCAGAGGCCAGAGGCCAGAGGCCAGAGGCCAGCGATCAGAAGCGAGGAAGCGAGTGGCCGGTCGTTTCTGACGTCTTTCCGAAGTTGCCAAAACACCGTAACTTGCCGCCTCTGACCTCTGCTTTCTGCCTTCTGATCTCTGCTTTCTGCCTTCTGATCTCTGACCTCTGTCTTCTGACTTCTGGCCTCTGACTTCTGACTTCTGCAATGCTGCGACATCTTCTGGAACTCATCCGCTTCAGCCACACGGTCTTTGTGTTGCCGTTCGCGCTGCTGTCGGCGATTTTGGCGTGGCATTCGCGCTCCGAGCCGTTCTCGGCCCGCGAGCTGACGGGTTTACTGCTCTGCATGGTGTTGGCTCGGTCGGCCGCGATGGCGTTCAATCGATTGGTCGATTGGAAGTTCGACGCGGCCAACCCACGTACGGCGACCAGACACCTTCCCGCCGGATTACTCAGCGGCCCGACAGTCGTCGCATTTACGATTGCTTGTAGCGCGGGATTCATCGCCGCGACATTACTGTTCCTGCCCAATCCTTGGCCGATCCGACTGTCGGTTCCCGTGCTGTTGTTTCTGTTGGGCTATTCCTACGCGAAGCGATTCACCGATTGGTGCCATTATTGGCTGTCCGCCGCATTGATGCTGTCGCCGATCGCCGCTTGGATTGCGATTCGGGGCGAGGTGACTTGGGCGCCGATTTGCCTGGCGGCGATCGTGTTCTTCTGGGTCGGCGGCTTCGACATCTTGTACGCCTGCCAGGATGCGGACTTCGACAAAGCCAACCGGCTTCGCAGCATTCCCGCTCGCTGGGGTATCGGCCGAGCGTTGAAGCTAGCCGCCCTGAGTCACCTGCTGACCGCCGTTTGTCTGTTCGTCTTTTGGAGCGTGGCCGGATTCGGACCGCTCTTCTTGGTCGGCATCATCGCCATCACGCTGCTGCTGGCGTATGAGCATTCGCTCGTTCGCCCCGACGATCTGAGCCGAATCGGTATCGCCTTCTTCAACGTCAACGCAGTGATCGGCGTCGGTTTGCTGCTGTTGGGAGTCGCCGATCTGTTGTGGCGGACTCATGCCAGACCATGAAATGAAAAGTCCGACACCAACCCGACATTCCATTTTCTGGCGTATCAGGTTTGCGTCGGACCTTCGTCGTTCCCCGAACAGTGTCGCAAAGTGAAATTCAGCGACGCGCCCTTTTCCTGCCAGGCCTTCCTCCACCACCGTGGCAACCTCCGCCGCCTTCTCCTCCGCCTCCACCACTTCCACCGCCGCCTTCTCCTCCGCCACCACTTCCGCCACTTCCACCGCCGCCAGTCGGAAGCGCGATTGCATGGGCGGGAGTAGTCATCAGGGTGTTGAGAATCGGGGCCGACAGCGCCGCTGCTCCCAAGCCCTTGACGAGAAATTCACGTCGAGATTTCTTACTGCGAACTTCGTGACTCATGGAAGTCTCCTTGACCAAAATCAAAAAAACGGACAGTGATTCGTCACGGCAAGCACCCTGCCGTGCTGCGGATGATCGGGTGATGAACCCTCTCAAGACAATGGAGTTTCGCGAAATCTCAAGTTTTTGGCGGTTCCTACACAAAACCCGACTTGTCGAATCACGAATTGCAACCAAGTGCTAAGACAACGATCGCCGGTCTTTGCGAATTTCTGAATGCAGTTACCAATCGCACCTTGATGTTCGGCCGACCGACTCGGAAGTGTTGCCATTTCCTTTTCGATATGGCGTTGAAACAGCACACGCAGGCTTTGTCTGGACTGATTCATACAAATCTATCCACATAAAATTCGGGACGGTCAGTGTCCGATGGGATCATCAATCTTCCACAAGTTCCTTGAGAAGCATTGCAGAGCCTTTCCGAAATTGCGACAAGTTGCGGATTCAATTTCTGACCTCAACTCTCCGTCTGTCGAAATCTTATGACAACCGAACTCGCCAAGCAGTACGATCCGAAAGATGCTCAAGCCAAATGGTTTTCGTATTGGGAGGAGCACGGATATTTCGATGCGAATCCGCCGAGCCAGCAGGCTGATCCGGCTCATCCGAAGACGCCGCACACAATCATGATTCCGCTGCCGAATGTGACCGGCGCGCTGCACATGGGGCATGCGCTCAACGGCACGTTGCAGGATCTGCTGACTCGCTGGCGGCGGATGCAGGGGTACGAGGCGCTCTGGATGCCCGGCACCGATCACGCCGGCATTGCGACTCAGGCGGTCGTCGAGCGGCGGATGCTCGAAGAGGAAGGCAAGACGCGGCACGACGTCGGCCGCGAGGCGCTCGTCAAACGCATTTGGGACTGGAAGGACAAGTTCGAGGCCCGCATCATCTGCCAGCAGAAAATGCTCGGAGCAAGCTGCGATTGGCGGCGCGTGCGGTTCACGTTGGACGACGTTTGCGCACGAGCTGTCCGCCGGACGTTCTTCAAGATGTTTAAGGACGATCTGATCTATCGCGGCAAGCGACTGGTCAATTGGGACACGTTCCTACAAACCGCCGTCGCCGATGACGAGGTGTTTCACGAAGACGTCGCCGGGCATTTTTGGACGTTCAATTATGAAGTGGTTGACGTGGGGCAGGTTTCCAACATGCCCGGTCAAGAAGCCACAATTGAGGCAGGTTGGAAACCTGCCCCACGAGAAACCGGCGAACGCATTTCTTTCAGCACCACCCGCCCCGAAACCATGCTCGGCGACACCGCCGTTTGCGTGCATCCGACCGACGAGCGGTACACGCACCTGATCGGCAAGCACGTTCGCATTCCGCTCAACGGACGAGTCATCCCGATCATTGCCGATGCTCTGCTCGCGGACAAAACGTTTGGGACGGGGTGCGTGAAAGTCACGCCGGCTCATGATCCGAACGACTATGCGTGCTCTCAGCGCAACAAGCAGATCGGCGTCATCAACATTCTCAACCCGGACGGCACTCTCAACGAGCACGGCGGGAAGTACGCCGGGCTGACGATGCTTGCGGCTCGCGAGCGGGTCGTCGAGGACATGGGACATCTCGGCCACTTGGAGAAGGTCGAGGACCGCACGATCCCGCTGATGCACAGCGACCGCTCGAAGACCCCGATCGAGCCGTTCTTGAGCGACCAGTGGTTCGTGAAAATGGACACGCTCGCCGAGAACGCCATGCAAGCCGTCCGTGACGGCAAAGTGAAATTCTTCCCGTCGCGCTACACGACCAGCTACATGGACTGGCTCGGCGAGAAACGCGACTGGTGCATCAGCCGCCAGTTGTGGTGGGGACATC
>JAYVSP010000944.1:0-9420 GCA_043775215.1 Planctomyces sp.
CCAGCGAGGGCGGGTGCTCCACGAGACGTCAAACGGAGAATGACATCTTGTCGAGCGCCCGCCCTCGCTGGCGCTTCGGGTTAGTGTGGGCTGCCAGGATTTGTGGGCACACGCCATTCGCCGCCACATTCGTCCTACGATTGACTCTCCGAAAACACGACTGAAGAATGCCATCTGGCTGAGTCAGTAATTCGGAAGGCGAAATTCATGTCCGCAAGCGATCCTCGAATGGAGCGGCTCTTACGGCGTTGGGAGGAATGCCAGCGGCGTGGTGAGTCAATTACCGCTGAGGAGTTGTGTCGCGACTCGCCCGAGTTGCTCGACGACGTGCGGAAATGGATCGCCGCCCCGACGGCGAATGACCGTGTCTCGGACACTTCGCAGTCGCACCACACCCTGCAGCCGCCGCAGCCAGAAGCAACTCCTACGAGTGCTCCCCGCAGTGATGATCTGCATCCCGGTGCTGAACCGGTGGCTGGTTACGTGCTCGCGCATAAGCTGGGGAGCGGCGGATACGGCGAAGTCTGGAAGGCCGTCGCGCCGGGAGGATTCTCCGTCGCGATGAAATTCGTGCAGTTGGCCGACAGTGGATTGGCTCTGGAGCAGCGTGGCTTGGAGATTATCAAATCGCTGCGGCACCCGAATTTGATCACCACTTTTGGTTCGTGGCAGACGGCTCGGCATCTGGTCGTGGCGATGGAGTTGGCGGATCGCACTCTTTGGGGCCGCTACGAAGAGGCGGTCGCCGAAGGGCATTCCGGGATCCCGCGCGACGAACTGTGGGAATACATGACCGAAGCGGCCAAAGGGCTGGATTATCTCAATGAACCGCGGCACTTTCTGAGTGGCACCGAGCGGATGGGAGTGCAGCACCGCGACATCAAGCCTCAGAATATTCTGCTGGTCGGAAACGGTGTGAAGGTCGCGGATTTCGGCTTGGTGCGACTGCTGGAGCATACGGTGACGAGCCACACAGGCAGCCTGACGCCAGCCTATGCCGCGCCAGAATTCTTCGAGGGCCACACGTCAAACCACTCGGACCAATACTCGTTGGCGATCACGTACTGTCATCTGCGCAGCGGGCAGGTTCCCTTCCGCGGCAACTTGGCGCAGATCATGAACGGGCACCTCACGCATGCCCCAGACTTGTCGATGTTGCCCGCCGAGGAACAACCGGTCGTCGCCCGAGCGCTCGCTAAAAACCCCGCGCAGCGTTGGCCCAGTTGTCTGGCGTTCGTACACGCCCTGCGCGCCAGCGTCATGTCCGCTCGCCCCGTTTCTCCTCGCCGTTTCTCGCCACGAGCCGCCGCGTTGTCAGCAATCAGTCTGGCAACGCTGATCGCGGTGATTGCCCAGTTTCCCGCTTGGAAACAATATTTCATCAAGTCCAATGTCGATGACGGCAATCCGACTGTCTTACAAACGACAAAAGAGCTGATTCAGCCGACAACTTCCGAATCGGCAAAGGCGGTCAAATCTGTCGCGAACAACGCGACATCCAATGTCGGTCGCCTGATTGAGACCAGCCCGGTTGCACTGACAGAACCCAAGTCGGTGGTTCCCTCGGGTGAGCCGAAATCGGGTCCGCCGAAGATGATCGAGAAGCCGGTCGCCGAAGTGGCCAACTCTTCGAAGTTCGATCCGTTACTGACGTCTGCGAAAAACTCAACCGATGACAGACCGAAGCCAGCGGCGTTGAATGTGGCCGCGAAGCCGGCTGACAACGTCGCTGACAAGTTGAAGGTCGAACCAATTCCGCTGCCGAAGAAAAATGAATCCGCGGCCGATCCAATCCCTGAGTTGACCAACAGCATTGACATGGTTTTCAAATTGATTCCTGCCGGGGAATTCGAAATGGGTTCATCGGCGGCGGACGTGGCGGGCTTGGTGCGGGACTTTCCTGACTTCAAAAAGGAATCCGCGGACGATGAGCAACCGCGTCATCCGGTGCGGATCACTCAGCCGTATTTCTTGGGGAAGTTTGAAGTCACCAAGGGGCAGTTCGCGAAGTTCGTGGCCGATGAGGACTTCAAGACGGAAGCCGAGCGTGACGGCGAAGGAGCCTGGGGTTATGACGCGGACGGAAAGAAGTTCGAGGGCCGCAACTCAAAGTATTCTTGGCGTAACACAGGTTGGTCGCCCTATGGCGACGATCATCCGGTGGTCAATGTGTCGTGGCACGATGCTCAGGCATTTTGTGCATGGCTCAGTCACAAGGAGAGCAAGTCGTATCGCTTACCGACCGAAGCGGAATGGGAATACGCCTGCCGAGCGAGGACGACAACTCGGCATCCGGGCGGGAACGACATTTCCGACTTGGCAGAGATCGCCAACATCGCGGATCAAAGCACCAAGCGAATTCCGGGAATCACTCAGAACGACTTTTTCGCGCCGTTTGATGACGGGTATCCATTCACCGCTCCGGTCGGATCATTAGCGGCGAACGCATTCGGACTGCACGACATGATCGGCAACGTGTCGGAGTGGTGCGAAGATACCTACGACGCGAAGCTGTATGGTCGGCGTTCAGGGATGACGAGCGATCCCTGGCAGTCGAGCGGTTCCGAATATCGAGTGTTGCGTGGCGGATCGTGGTACTACTTCCCCTCGTTCGCACGATCGGCCGACCGCAGTTCCTTCACCCCTGGCAGCCGTCTCGGCAGCACCGGTTTTCGCGTGGTCTGTGCGTCAGTTGCGAACCCTCGATAGCTGCATCGCGAGAGCTTTGCCAACTGTCCCTGCAACCGGAACAACCGCACGCATGCACTTAAGTCTTGGCTTCCCCAGTGAGAGATTGCTTGCGAATGGGTCATTTTGGAGGTAGCGTCACCGTCCGATTGAGTGGCTTTTTTGCGCATTGCAACACTGCTTCCGATTCCGGAGGGTGTCAACGCGACTCCAAACGAGTCAATGCCTCCCTGCCGCTCGGAGAGTGTGTGAATCAATTGAGCCAGAACCATCCCGGAGCGGTCTTAAGTCCTTGTCCATCACACTCCCTGACGGTCGCGGCTCGAAAGATTCACAGGCTCACAGCGTTGTCTGGAAACTCGCCGGCTCAGAAAACAGGTCTCACGAGTCGCCCCAGTTATGAGCAATGACATTACGATCACGCCAGGAACTCCGACACTCGGCAAACAGCCGCCGGAAGGCGCGATCGTGTTGTTCGACGGCAAATCGGGCGACGCTTTCACCGACCCGAAGAAGTTCACCGACGGACTGATGTCGCAGGGGATCACCACCAAGCAGAAGTTTGACGACTTCTCGCTGCACCTGGAGTTCCTGCTGTCGTACATGCCAGCCGCGCGCGGGCAAGGGCGAGCCAACAGCGGCTGCTACATGCAAGGCCCGCTATGAAGTCCAGATTCTCGACAGCTTCGGCCTCTCCGGCGAACACAACGAGTGTGGCGGCATCTACACCACGAAGAAACCAGATGTAAACATGTGTTTCCCGCCGCTCGCGTGGCAAACCTATGACGTCGATTACACCGCCGCGAAGTTCGACTCCGGCAAGAAAACCGCGAACGCGAAAATGACTGTCTCGCACAACGGCGTGCCGATTCACAAAGACGTCGAACTCCCCAAAGCCACCACCGCGTCCCCCATTGCCGAAGGCCCCGAGGCCGGTCCCCTTTACATTCAAGACCACGGCAACCCCATTCGCTTTCGGAACATTTGGCTGGTGCCCAAAAAATAACGCACAGGCACGTCCAAAACGACGATCGGCCGACTCGTCTTAGTCGGCAATGTTTTGCCAGATCACCTAAAGCAATCAGTCGGAACCGATCGATGAAATAGTTCAAACAACGGTTCGGAATCTGCCTTTGTGCTGCAGTCTTCGAGCTATTGTCGACCGTTGTGGATCGCTCGTGGTGTCCAAACCAAGGAGTATTACCGTGGTCGAACTATTGGTTCTGTGGGCCATCGTGATTGTCGTCGCATTCGGCTATGCGATTGGGTACGGCTCGCCCAAGGAACCTCGTCATCCGATTGCCGCAGGAATTATTTTGTTCATGAGTTATGTGCTGTTCCAGTGGCTCGCGAGCGGCCCGCCACCAATCGCGATCGCGGGCATTTCACTACTGGTTGTTTTCGGCTGGTCTCTTGGCCGCCTGTCTCCGGTTAAGCGTCGGGAAGTCTCCCTCTAATGCTTGGAGCGACGGCAAACCGTTTCGCGGACGCGCGATATTCGCAAACCGACACCGCGCGAATTCCAGTTGCCTCAGCCAATGTGGACTCCGACGGTTGCTGGCCTCCCGTTGAATCTTTCCCCTTTTTCTCCCCTCCTGCTCCCGTTATCACTTGGCCAGCAACACGAGTTCCTGCGACTCCCGTTCGAAAATCGTGTCTACACAGGAATTGCTTGGTCGTGCGGGAGCACCACGGAGATCAAGGTCATGAGCGAAGAAATTACCATCACCGCGAAAGTTCCGGTCGCGGCGGGCGGCACGCGGCGAGCGCTCCTGATCGACGCGGCGGAACGCCTACTTGTACTCTCGCTCTTCACCTGGCAAGTCATCCGCATGGTGGCGGGGTATATGTCCGCTGGTGGCATCGGCAATCTTATCATGATCGTTTCCGAGGGACTTTCGGCGTTCCTCATTTTGATCCGGCGACCGACAAGCGAAATCTCGAAGCGTCCATCGGAATGGCTCTTAGCGCTCGGTGCCACCTGCGCTCCGTTCTTGGTCGCAGCCGCCGGATCCAAAGTTTGGATGCCAACCGGTGTCGCAGCGACCCTCATGGTGATGGGAATCCTGATCCAGTTCCACGCAAAGCTTACGCTCGCGAGGAGCTTCGGCGTGGTTCCAGCCCACCGAGGCCTAAAGTCGTCCGGACCCTATCGTTTCGTGCGGCATCCCATGTACGCTGGGTATCTTTTCACACATGTCGCCTTTCTCGCGTGGAGCCCGAACTGGCATAACTTGGCCGTGTACAGTCTTGTTTATGCGTTACAGATCCCACGCCTTTTGGCCGAGGAGCGATTCCTCAGTCAGGACTCCGCCTATCGCGAGTACCAGACGCAAGTCCCGTTTCGCATCATTCCAGGTCTCTTTTGAACCGGGAAAAAAGCAATGCTGCGGTGCCACAAAGCACGTTCATCGCTTTGTGTGACAAAAGCCCGGCCGCGCGATTCGTGCCCTACCAAACTGATCGTGCATTCGTGGTCTATTCGCAACTGTTGTGCGAAATCATCACCGCGAAACCATCACTCCAACCGGCGCAAATCCACGCACGGCATCTGCTTTGACTCTCGATGATTGCGGACGAGGAGTTCGTGTCCATCAGTGATCACGAAATCGCTGTGCCAAAGTACCAGTCAACTCTTCAAGTGTTGACTGAATGCGGCGGAAACAAGGCTGCGGCGGCGCGAAAATTGGGAATCAGCCGAGAAGCGCTCTACAAACGGATTCGTAAAATATCCGAAACTCAGCGATGTGCGCCAACTAATGTGTCAACTGGCGCCAACTAAAATGACGTCAACCGTGTGAACCTTGATTGACACTGCTGATGTAACCCTACAAGCGCTCCCCCGCCAAATCGCGGCAATTCTGGGCGATCTGGAAAAAGAATGACGGCGGCACAAACCCTGCACTAGCGGTTGACGACGCACGACCGAAAGAAATAAGTGCCGGTTGTGTGATCTGTCGACCGTTCTGTCGTGCCGAGTTGTTTAATTCAATCTTGTTTTGGAGGTGTACCATGTTGAAATTGTTGGCTTTGCGAAAGTACCTGCGCTCTTTGATTCGTGACGAACGAGGTGCGGCACTGGTGGAATACGGGTTGCTTGTCGGTTTGATCGCGGTGGTCTGCGTCACCGGCGTTACGCAACTCGGCACGAAAATTGCGGCGTTGTTTGTCTCGATTGCCGGCTTGCTCCCATCTTAATCAAAAGTTTATTGCGGGTGGGAGTGACGCCCTAAGTCTGGGACAATTTGTAAGAGAAGGACGAGAGACCCATTAACGAGGCCCCGCTCGAAAATGTACGGGGCCTCTTCTCTTTTCTCGATTTTCCTTTCTTCATCGGATTTCATTCGATTTGTGACCACCGGGCGTCAAAGCCGGCGAAGGAGGAGCCAATGGGACAGGCATGGTCGTTTCCAACAGCAGTCGTGATCGTGGCCGGTTTGATCGCCGCTGTCACCGACGTCTGGAAGTACAAAGTGTACAATATTTTGACGTTGCCATTATTGGGTTCTGGACTTGTCTATCATGCGGTGGCCAGCGGTCGCACGGGATTTCAGGAAAGTCTGTATGGGGCGACTTTTGGCATCGGAGTGTTGCTCATTCCCCACCTAATGGGGGGGATGGGGGCCGGCGACTTGAAGTTATTGGCCGGGGTGGGTGCTTGGTTGAAGATGCCGGGAGTCGCATTCGTCTTTGTGGTGGCGGGCTTGTTGTCGGCGACGTACTCCTTGGCGGTGGTTCTGTTGAGGAGAGAAAGTCGGAATAGCGCTTGGCTAGACATCAAGGTCATGTGGCACCGACTCGCGTCAATCGGCCGCAGCATTGCCGCCGAAGACTGGCTTGAGGCGGAGCTACAGCATCCGAAACCGCAACGCCGGGTCATTCCGTTCGCGGTCATGGTGGCAGTTGGGATTTTGGCAACAATCTTGTCGATCTCGCTGCCCGGTTAAGTGGTGTCATCTGGTGCTAACGGGCGGAGTCACACCTGTCGTGCTGAATCAGTTACAAGGAGATTTGCGATGAGCTTCCGAACGATCTTGATTGCGATCCTAGCCCTTGGGGCCGGAGGATCAGCAGCCGTTGGCGTCCGTCAATTGGCAAAAATGAACCGGCCACAGGCTGCGGACACTGTCATGGTCGTCATCGCCAAGGAGAGCGTTGCACGCGGAGAACGCCTCACCGCAGCCCATTTGACCGTGCAGGCGTGGCCAGCCAAATTGGTTCCCGAAGGGGCTTCGACAAATCTTAAAGAGGTCGAGGGGCGAGTGACTTTGGCCGCGCAGTTTCCCGGACAGCCGATCTTCGATTCTCAATTGGCCAATAAAGATGCTCAGTCGGGACTCTCTGTGTTGGTTCCAGATGGAATGCGCGCGTTTACTATTCAGATGCCAAATGTCCAAGCGGGCGTTGCGGGATTTGTCCTGCCCGGCAATAAGGTGGACGTGCTGTTGACCGTGACCGGTGCTAAATCGGCGGGAGGTGGTGTCACTGTGACTTTGTTGCAGAATGTTGAGATTCTGGCGGTGGATCAAAAATTGGATGCTCCCGCCAAGAACAAGGTCGATACGAGTGACTTTCATTCCGTCACGTTGCTCGTCACGCCGAATCAAGCCGCGAAGTTGAGTCTCGCAGGGAATCGAGGAACGTTGCAACTCGCGCTGCGGAACCCTGACGATCACGATGCGGCCGGGACATCACCAGTGACGGTGACAGACCTGCAGCCTGCGCAACCCGAGGCGCCCGCTGTTCCTGTCATCAAACAGCAAACGATTCGGATTCGAACACTTAAGGGTTCGGATGATAGCTACATCACGGTCCGCCCGTTTGAGGTCGTTCCGGCCGAGTAAGTCTTCTGACTCGTTGCCTTACCCCGATCGTGACTTTTCGGGACTTGTGTGCAAGTTTCCCGTCAGCCGCAAAATCAGATGCCACTTTAGAATTCGAGCCAACCTCATGCGAGCCGTGATTGCCAGCGATGACAAGACGATAGCCGCTCACATCATGGAGGGGTTGGCTCGCAAGGATTGGAGCTTTCGGTCCGCCGAGTTGGTGATGTTGCCAGGGTTGTTGGGCCACATTCAGCGAAATTCTGCGGATTTACTGATCGTCGTTCTGCCCGCGGCCCCGGGTTTAATGTCAGATGAGGAGTTGATCGGTATCCGGCATGCGCTGCGCGGCCGGTTGGTCGTCGTCGGTCCGCCGGACACGAAGTTGATCCTCCGGACGCTCAACCAGGTTGGGGCTGACTTCTACATGGACGTGGGCGATCTCGATGCAGAGCTAGCTGGGCTCTTGCGGCGTCTGGATCGAGGCGATCCGGGCAAGGTGATCGCGATTGTTTCGCCCTCTGGCGGATCGGGATCAACGACATTGGCCTGCAATCTGGCGACGGCAATTGCGCGGCAGCACGGTAGTTGCGCGTTGTTGGACTTGGACCTTTCTTCCGGCGATTTAGCCTCGCTGTTGGATCTCAAGCCGGAGAAGACAGTCGCGGACTTTTGCCGGCATTTAGACCACATGGACCAGGAGATTTTCACGCGGATGCTGCAGCGACACACCAGCGGCGTCCAACTGTTGGCGGCACCGTTGTCCTATGAAGACATCGACTTTGTCACAGCCGAGGGGGTCTCCGCCGCGGTGTCGCTCACACGCTCGATGTTCCGTCATGTGGTGGTTGATCTCGAACACACGTTCCGTAAAGAGCAAATGGAGGCCTTGTATTTGGCGGACGAAATTATCGTCGTGTTCCAATTGGAGTTCGCCGTGTTGCGAAATGTGATGCGGATGTGGAACTATTTGGAGAAGCGCGGGATCGACATGTCTCACGTCCGTTTGGTGGTCAACCGATACGGTCTGGCCAAGCAGGTCAGTCTTCGCGAAGCGGAAAACGCCCTGGGCCGGAAGGTGGCGGAATATCTGCCGGAGGATCCCAAGAACGTCAATCGCTGTAACAACAATGGTGTCCCGCTGGTTCTGGACCGTCCGACGGCCACGCTCTCGCGAAAAATCACGCAACTGGCGGTGAGCCTCAATGGTGCCGCTCATTGAAGCGCATCTGAATAGACATCTTCTAAGCGGAGTCCTGATATGCCTTGGACGACAAATTCCAAAATCAACGGTACCGTTTCCAAGGTGAATGGAATCGCGCGATCCGATGATTTCCCGGTGACACTCCGGCAGCGGAACTCGGCTGCATCTTCGGAGGAGTATCAGCGTGTCAAGAACGAACTGCATCGCCAACTGATCGCGGCCATGGATATTTCCGCGATGGCCTCCATGGAAGAAGACGATCTCCGCCTCGAGGTTCGCCGCGGAGCGGAAGAGTTGTGCCGCCAGCGCCGCGACATGCTGAACGCGGCCGAACGTGAGCGATTGATCGAAGAGGTAATGGACGAGGCGTTCGGTCTGGGGCCGTTGCAGTCGCTGCTCGCGGACCACAGCATTTCGGATATTCTCGTGAACGGATTGAACTCGGTTTACGTCGAGCGAAACGGCCGGCTGGAACAAGTCGATATCCGTTTCCAGGACGAGGAGCATCTGCTCAAGATTATTCAGCGAATCGTCACGCGCGTTGGCCGTCGCGTCGATGAGTCCAGTCCCATGGTGGATGCCCGCTTGCCAGACGGGAGCCGCGTGAATGCTGTCATTCGTCCACTGGCGTTGGATGGCCCGCTGCTGTCGATCCGGCGTTTCGGAGCGAAGCCGCTGGACGCTGAAGATTTGATTGACAAAGAC
>JAYVSP010000945.1:0-6422 GCA_043775215.1 Planctomyces sp.
AACGCTGACCCACACGGATCAGAAGGCCACACGGATGGGAGCAAGACCTCGACACCCTGGTCGGTGGACCCTTCGGTCAGAGGCCTCGCCTCGTTAGCAACTTCGATGGAATATCGGTGAAGAGTCGGCGAAGACAGTGCCCTCAAGTCGACTTTCAACACCGGCGATGTGGTGAAACATCGTTATTCAGCCCAAACGCATCCCGTTCATGCTCCGAAACGGACATTAAATTACCCCAGCCGCTGGCGCAGTTGTTCTTCGCGAATCATCTCGACGGTATCTGCCTCTGCGGCAGTTTTGTCGCTACGGAGGGAGATGATCTTCGGATCGCGGAGACTCAGCTTGCCGGTGGTTTGGTCGGTGACGATCCCCTCGAAGCGAACCGTGATCACGATCGATGGGCGGAGTTCGACGCCGGGTCGGGTGCCAGAGGAACTCGGACGTTCGATGCGGCGGCCGGTGAGCAGGCCGTCGCGCATGATCTCTTGCTGGATTTGCTGGTCGCGCACGCGGTCGAGTCCCGCGACGTCGCCGACGATCTCGAATGTTCCTTCGGCCGTGCGCGCTCCGATGACATACGAGCCGAACAGGTGCGCGTTGTCTTTCGACGTCACGGCATAGACGGCTCCCATCAAGATCAGATCGAGCGTGATCTCCGGCTTTCGCTTGCGCCAACTGGGGTCGCGCATCGCCAGCAGGTACGGCCGCGAGAGGTCTTTCGTGATCACTCCCTCGTAACCCTGATTGCGGAAGTGTTGGTACAGCCGATTGACGTCGTCCTTGTTGCTCGCGAGCTGTCCCTCGGCAAGCTGCACGGGAATCGGCAGCGGCCAGTTCGTCAGCGGAGTGGTCAACGCGGCGAGCTGTTGCCGGCGGGTGCTCAGCGGATGCGGCGTGAGGTCTCGACCGTTGAGGTAGATCAGATCGAAGGCCGCGAACTTCAGCGTGACCGGCCGAGCCGGCTGTCCCTGCAATGCGGCATAGACTTCGTACACTGTGGCCGGCCGGACAAAGTCGCCGTCGAGCGTTGTGCCAAACAGCTCGCCGTCCACAATTACCGTCGAGGCGGGCAACGCTTTGATCGTCGTGGTCAGGCCGGGGACCAGCTCCAGCCAGTCGCCGCGATTGCGCGTGTATGCGCCGCACAGCACCGAGCCGCGCGAGTCGCTCGACTTGTGCAGCATCAGCCGGATACCGTCGTACTTCCGTTCGACCCACACCGGATAACGTTCGATGTCCTCGGTGGCGCCGCCAGCCAACGCCGGTCGGATCGGCACCAGCGGCTGAAGCTGAATCGCTCGCAAGCCGTCCGCACCGTCACGCTCCAACACCGTGGTGACGTGGAAGACGTCGGTCAGCGCCATCGCGTGCGAGATCGCCTCGGCCGACACGCTGAAGTGCTCCGCCAGTGATTTCGACAATAGCGGGCTTTGCTCTTCGATCCCGAAGCTCGCTTTGCGGAGCAACAACTTCGCGAGGAAAAATGCCTCCAGCTTGCCGCAGCGAGTCAGCACGCTTCGCAGCAAATCGAAGCGGTCCGTCGTGCGAGTCCCCGCGAGCCTTGGCAACAACCGTAACACCTCGACCGCAGTCAGCGGCGGATCGGATTTCCGTTCCGCTCGGCATTCGGCGAACAGCAACGCCACGTCGCCGACATGCGTCAGCCGATCGAGCAACTCGCGTCGCGACCGCAACTGCACCGATGTCAGCAGCCGTAGCAAACTGTCGCGCCGGAACTGACTCCGCTTGCCGAGAAACGCATCGCCCATCAAGCAGCCGAGCTTCTCAACCAGCGTCAACCCGACTTCTTTTTGCAGAAACTCACGAATCAGTTTCTCTCGGCCCGCGACGTCGAGCGGCCCGTCCACCACCAGCCCGAATCTGCCCGCGACTTTCGACGCATCCAACCCCGACAGCGGCAAGAACAACCCTCGGCACAGGCTGTAAAACGGAATCGAGTCGAGTGCATTCGGCGGCAACTCTTCCGCGCCATGCTCCGCCCGCAGCCGCTCCCACACGAACTGCAAATGAAACGGCAACCCCAACCGGTCTTCGAGGTACTCGCCATCCAACTGCTTCGCGCCAATGGAGCGCAGACATTCCGTCGGATCGTTGTCGCGTAGCAGCCAAGCTCGCACATCGTCGTTGCGGAGGATTTTCATTTCGGGCGCCTTGTCGCAATTTGCGGAGCCTCTGGAGTCCAGATCGAAACGGAACGAGCTTCGAAATCCAAGTCGATCTTGAGTCGCGCATTCATCAACAGGCCCATACCAATCAACGGGCGATCGTATTCGGGGTCAAGAGTTCGTTGCTCACAATTGACACCAATTCCGGGACCAACTTCCAGACGATAGAACCGGGACTTTTGGGCTTCGCGACGAGAACCACACAGCAGCCATAGATCGGCTTGGCAAAGAACTCCTTGACGCTTTTCTTTTGACAGAACACTTCGGTGAGTAACCGTTCCCGCAATCTGCCATTTGTCGCGGGGCAATCCCGCGTCCACGAGGTGTTGCTCATAACAGAATGCGCTCCCCGAAAAGCCGATGTCGAGCGTCCAAAGCTGGACCGGAGCGTCGGCTGGCGGCGAGGGCAAATCGGGTGGAGTAACGATAACCGGTAATTTGACGGACCAATAACGTTTCGGCGGCAAACGTGAGTTGTCTTGCCAGGCGTGAAACCCAAGGTTGTCAATGAGCACTTCCCGCACAGCCTAGGTCTCCACAATGTTCAGCGCTTCGTCGACGTTGATGGTCGGGTCCAACGGTTCGACGAGGCCGATGTAAAATTCATCGTGCTTCCAGCCGCGCGCATAACACTTTTGGAAGAGCTCATAGCGAGTTTCGCCGAACTCGAATCGCTTGGTTCGGTGATAGACGACCCATTTTCCTTCGTGATCCAGTAGCAAATCATGCAGATCCATCAAGAACTGACGCCAGCCAACATCGACTCCACGCAGCTTCGGCGGTGATTGCGAACGCTTCGACTGGGTCGTTTTACGACCGGGTCGCTTCGACGCTTTGACGGTTTTTGTTGACGCAGGCATTCCTTATCTCCTCTCGTTCCACGTTGTTATTCGAAGTCGGTGTTGCGCCGCCGTGGGGAGAAGTCATCGCCTGCAGGTTCAATACGGCAGACCATGAATTCATCCCGCCGAAGCCCACGATCCAGGCAGCGCAGAATCAAAGCCGCTTGGTCGATGCCAATCTCGATTCGCCGACGTCCTTCGTAGGTGACCCACTGACCTTCGTAATCCCGAAGAAGCTCCGCGAGGTCTTTCTGAAATTGACGCCAAACCACCTCGATACCGCGCGGCTTGCTGCGAGCGAGCTTGGCCTTGATCGTTTTCTTGTTCGTCGGCTGGCGTGCGGATTTCATGACGGCAGTCATGATGGAATTCCTGAACCGATTGATGTGGCACGGAACGAGTCAAAGCTTACCGAACCACGACCCTCAATTCCGTCGAAATCTGGGGAACGGCATCAAGCTTTCGCGGGCAGCACCTCATACGCGGCGGGCTGGGCCTCATGCACGATGATCGCGCCGGTGGAGGGGTTGCGGCCGAGGCGGATCGGGTGCGGGAATGTCGGCGTGGTGACGCTCTTGACCGCGCGGATGATCTCGACCGTGTCGCGGTACTTGCCGCCCCAGAAGTCGGCGATCTCTTTTGAGCCGAGACTCATTCCTTCAATCAGGAAGACGACGTCGGCGGTGTGCTGCAAGGCTTCGCCACCGGCGGGCATGCCGGTGTCTCGGATTTGACCGATGCACAGGCAAGTGACGCCGTGCTCGTGGTTGTATGTCTTTAAGGCGGAGAGATTGTCGGCGGTGCGATTCTTGGTCGGATCGAGCATGTTCAGCGAGTCGATCACCACGAACGAGATCGCTTCCTTCTCGATCAAGTAGCGGTACTTGCCGACAAAGTCGTCCCACGTCTGTCCTTTGTGGTACTGGCTTTCGAGCACGAACAGGTTGTCGAGCACTTGCTTCGTGAATTCTTCTTCGCTGAGTCCCGTCGCAGCCATGCCGATCTTGACCAGTCGCGAGCAGAGGTCATCGCGGCCGGAGGCTTCGTCCGTGTGAAAGCCCTCCTCGGCCACGACCAGGGCGACCTTCTGCCCCGATTTGGCAACGTGCGCCAAACCATTGAGCGCCGATCGCGTCTTCCCCGTTCCCGGCGGTCCGGCCAGAGCGATCGTGCAGCCTTTCGGTACTCCGCCCAAGGCGTTCTTGCCGTCTTCGGTCAGACACAACAAATCCAAGACCGAACCGAGCGGAAGGGCCTCTTGCTGTTTGATACGGTTCGATAACAGGGTCGGGCGAATGATCGTCGCATCGAGTCCCGGATCATTGTCGCGTACTGCCTCCCCGGTTTGAAACGGGACGGCCGACGGGTCGAGCATCATCGCACCGCCGCCAGCCATCATCATTTGCATCATCTGCATCATGGCCATCATCGGATTGCCGCCGGCCATTTGCGGCATCATGGGCACACCCATCATCGGCATCATGCCAGCCGGTCCCGGCTGAGCCACCACTTCGGCGGCGGACGCGGACGCTTTCTTCTTGGCCATGTCGCTCTCCTCGCATTCTGAATTTTTCCCCCACCGATCCCGCGTCGGTGGTGAAATGCCTTATGGCTACCGCTCTGTTACAGCACAAAAACACACAAAATCAAGCCCACATTACGTAGCCACAAGGAATTTCACCACCGACGCGGGATCGGTGGGGAAAGGAATTGTCTCAAGGCTTGAGCTTCACGGGCTGCAACGTCTTCACCACGATGAAATCGGATCGCAACTCTGGGCGAAAGGTCCGTTCTCCGTCAACGCCCATCGACTCGCCAAGGTGCTGGTCGAGATCGACTCCGTCCCCTTGCAGGAAAGCGAGCAATCGTCCATCCGGGTGAACCAGAACATGCTTGGGGGCGTTTGGCACATTGACGGCCGAACGCTGAATGATGCCGGCACCACCGAATCGTCTTTTGGCCGGCGTGTTGGATGGAGCCGGTTGCGGTGCAGGAGTCGCTCTCGAACGAATGGCGGGCGCGGGGGTACGGCCGGGTTGAGCAGGACGGCTGAGCCCATTGGGCACAGGGACCGGCGCGCGATTTGTGTTCGCGGGGCGAGTCGGCTGTTGCGGCGGCCCTTCCGGAACGACGGTCGGCGGCATGAACGATTGTGCCGATCGTTGAGTGGCAGTCAATTCGGCATCGCGGCGATTGGTCTCGGCCATAATTCGTGCGAACTCGTCGTAATCGGCTTTAATTTGCTTGTACTTGTCGAGTTGTGCGAGCCGTCGCGATGCAGCGTTCGCAGAGTCGTCGTGGTTTTGCAGTTCACGCAGATTCTGTTCGATCTCGGTGAAATCCCAAGTCCGCGTTTCCTGCTTGACCATTTCTTGGAGTTGTTGGTCGAGGGCCGCAAGCCGCTCGCGTCGAACGGAAATATTCTCCGAGGCGTTATCGTCAGTAGCGGAACTGAAGGGCGAATTGGTATCGGGAACGTTGTTCGATTGCGCCTGCGACTTTGCGGACGGCGATTCGCTGGGGGCCTTTTTCGAGGCGGAGGCGTTCGGGTTGAGATCTCTTGGCGCCGGAACAGACTTGTCATTCGACGCCATGTAGCCGGTTTCATCGGGTTCCAGTTCCGACACGTTGATCGGAGCCACATTCGGATCGCGAACTCGGTTGGCAGCGCTTCCCTCATTGCCGAAAGGGTCACTGCCACCACCACCGGTTTGAGCCAATACCTGTTTCTTGTCAGTGCCGACCTTGGCCCCCGGAATCCAGCGAAAATGTCCTTTGGGCGGTTTGATCTTGAGGTAGGCCACTTCGCCACGTTCATCTTGAAGATTTTTTTCAGCGACGATTTCGACCTCCTCGCCATTGTGCAGGCGGCGTTGTTCGACGAAATGGTCATCGCCAAACGACGTGCCGACCCACGCGACCACCGCACTGTCACTGACAATCGTCCCGCGATCGCCCTCCCGTTTCACAAACTCTTGGCGAACCCACGCGAAGCTGCCGGCAGGCGGTTCAATCATGAACCAGCCGCCTGGATCATGCCGCACGACTGTGACCGCGTCACCTTTGCGGAAACGGCTGGTCGGGTAGTACTGCTTGCCTGGTCCACTACGTGCGTAGGCCTCGTCATCCAGGACGAACGCGCTGTACGGCAACTGTCGTGTGGACTGAGCGGATGCTAAGTCCACAAAGGGACTCAGCGACGAGATCACCATCAGCATGCTGACGATCGTTCGCATGGCCAAGCTCCGGGGTTTGGTTTTCGATTTTGGATTGACGAATTGAAATATTTGAAGGGTCATTCGGTAATCCAGGGAGGTCACTTCGGGAAATATTTTTGCCACAGATGAAACACGGATTGAACACGGATCAGGACAGGAGGCCGGGAATTGGAAAA
>JAYVSP010000946.1:0-4468 GCA_043775215.1 Planctomyces sp.
GGCTCGAGACATCGTGACTTCCTTGTCAGGTGTGGTTAATAAAACTCCTTTTCTGGAAATAGTTTACGAAGAAATCTGATTCTCAGATAGCCTCTAGCCCCGGTTCGAACCGGACGCTAGCGCGTTCCGGCTGATGAATGTTTCAGACTCACCCGTGCGGCGGATGCAAACACCCCTTGCGAGCAACCCGTTTCATCGCCGGTCGTACAAATCGTCCTGTAAGGCCGGGTTATCGAGGTGGCCGTCACTGACATAGCCAAGTCTGTTCTTGTTCATCAGGTCGGCTTGAGCCGTTGAGAGGAAGTTGGAACCGGGAACGTCAACGCGATAATGCCGCTGTCGCGTCTCGACGTGACCATCGAGGAACACCACATTCGCCGCTCCCTCGTGTCGAAAATGCACATCGGGAAAATTGTTGCTGGGCGGATCGAGAATCCAATTTTCTTCAAAGCTGAATGCGGCTGGAAAAAATGACGTCATGCGAACTTGAGCGCTGTCGGCGAAGACGACCGTTTGCGAGAGCACCTTCACCTCGGCCAAGCGTCGTGTCGCGGGATTCGCGGAAGGGGTGGGAGCATAGCTCGGCGGCGGATAGTCAATGCCGGAGGCACGCGACAAGTAATAGCCGTTGTAGCCATAACCAGTCGCCGGACGTCCGAAGCGAACCGCATCCATTTGGTTTGGGCCAAAGTCTGGACATTGGAACGATTCGTAATTCGTCTCCATGAACGGCGCGAGCGGCCCTTTCTTGAAGTCGAGCTGCTGCGACGGCGTTGGAATGTCGTAATCCACGGTCCCGAACCAGTACTGAGCTTTTCCCTGTGCGCCGGAAAACGTCGTGAGGTAATTCAGCCGGGTAGAATCCTCAATCACATACGGAATCATCATCTCGCGGTGTACCTCCGTGTAATTGTGCAGGGCGAGCGCCAGTTGCTTGAGCGAATTGCGGCACTGCGAACGTCTCGCGGCCGCGCGAGCTTGCTGCACGGCGGGCAGCAGTAACGCAATCAATATCGCGATGATCGCAATGACAACGAGCAACTCAATGAGCGTGAAACCGAAACGACGTGAGCGTGAGCAAACCGTGCGCATGACAATTCTCCGTTGTCGAAATCGACTCACGCAAAACCGTCAGCCAGACGTAGCCGTCCGTCGCCAGCACGTCGCGCAGACCACCACGTCTCGATCCACCGAGACCGTCGCCCAAGTCACGCCCGTCCTGAGAATCAGATTGCCACGCCTCGTCCGACGCGAGTCCTGTGAGCCAGTGCAAGAACGACATCTGGGCAGGTCTTCTGGCTCCCGGATCGATCTACTGGCCGCGCCTTCCCAAGCCTTCGCTCAGTGGCAATGGCGGCTTTCGTCCCCGGTTACAGCGGCGGGACCGCGACGGATTCACACCGTCTTCCCTATTCTCTTGGCAGCCACAAACCACCAAGCACCCATATCGGCGGAGAATGCTATCGCTCGATTTCAAATTTGCAACGCTGGCTCCGCCGACCATTCCAACTGAGTGCGGGACGGGGTTTGTAGAAAACTCAAAATACAAGCCCGCAGCGCAAGCAAGTGAATCCCAATCAGGGCGATTCCAATTCACTCGCTCGCGCGTCGGGCTTGTATTCAAGGCAGCCCTGTGAAGCGAATCACAAACCCTGCCCCGCACTCTTCCAACTCGTTCGCGTTATCTCGACGGATTGCACCTTCAAATTCGCCTCGACCACCTTGCGTATGACTGCTACGGTCCCAAGCGAATTCGATTGGACCACAAACTTGCGAGCCATTCATGAACGGTGCTCAGCTTTGGCAGACGTTGATTCAGGCGGTCGTACAAGGAATCACCGAATTCCTGCCCATCAGTTCCGACGGCCATCTGGTGATTGTTGGCAAGCTGCTCGAACAGTGGTTTGGCACGAATGCCTCCGACGCGGAAACCGTCGAGCTCATTGTGGGGCTGCACCTGGGGACGTTGGTCGCCACGATCGCCGTCTATTGGCGCGAGTTGTGGTCGCTACGCACGCGGCGGAGATTGTTGGTCAACGTGATTGTGGGCAGCATTCCACTGGCGATCATCGGACTGCTGCTGAAAGACTGGTTCGAACACGCGCTGGCTTCTCCGCTGTTCGCTGGCCTCGGCTTGCTGGTCACGGCGGTGTTTTTGTTGGCCGGACAGCGAATGGAATTGAATCTGCTCGAACTGGATCAAATCCCGACTCCGCACGCCTTTTTGATCGGCTGTTTTCAAGCATTGGCACCGCTGCCGGGAGTCTCGCGTTCCGGCAGCACGATCGCCGCCGGTTTGATGGTCGGAGTGACTCGGCAAGCGGCGACGACGTTTTCCTTCTTACTCTCCGTTCCGGCCGTCGGCGGCGCGGTGTTGCTCAAAGCGATCGACATGGCGAAGGGCACGGCGGGCGGACTGGCGATGGGCCAGTTGCTCTTCGGTGCGGTGATCTCTTTCGCGGTTGGCCTCGTCGCACTGAGATTCCTGATTCGCATCGTCGCGCTCCGCAAACTGCATTGGTTCGCATACTACTGCCTCGTGCTCGGGAGCGCTGTGACCGCATGGCAAGTTGGCCTGCGGATGAAGGTTTGAATTTCCGTGGCGTAGAATCGGCAGCGAGAATGATTTCGCAACGAATCTTGCCGTGAAATCTCGCTAGGAATGGTGGCTTGGCTCACGCGCTGAACGACGTGCTCGAATGAGTTTCGCGAACCACCAACAGGTCTCGCACCCGACGAGAGGTTCGTCGCACCTTTGGTTTGGGAGTCGGTGGCGTTTCTCAAACACCCCGACTCCTGCAACGCAACATCTGCGATCGTCAGTCCTTCACCGACCCAGCCGGGGACGCACCGTGCCGAGCCAGTTCTCCACGCAGCTCTTTGCCGAGAATGCTGTGATGGCGACCGTAACTGAAGTAGATGCAGAGACCGATCGCCAGCCAGCCGAACAGGCGATACCAGTTCTCCGCCGGCAGCGAGAACATCAACAGCAGGCAGGTGACGATCCCCGCGATGGGCACGAATGGAACCAGCGGACAGCGGAACGGACGCGGGATGTGGGGATTCGTCTTTCGCTTGATGAGAACCGCCGCGCAAACAATGACGAAGGCGAACAACGTGCCGATGTTCGTCAAATCGAGCAACGCTTTGATCGGCAGCCGTCCGGCCAGCACAGCAACGAACAGCCCCACCAACAAGGCCGGACTGCTTTGCACCCTATACATCCTTAACGCAAGATGCTTTCGGGCTAACGCGCGGAGCACAACCTCATTGATGCGCACATCCACCGGCACGCGTTTGGAGGGCGGCTGCAATTTATCCGCAGGCAACTCGCCAATCAGCATTTCGTAGAGCACCACTCCGAGGCTGTAGATGTCCGCGCGATGATCGGTGGTGCGATGCTCCTTCTGCTCCGGCGCCATGTAAGCGACGACTCAACTGCTGGCGCTGCGATAGCTCTTCAGTGACCAGACGAAGACAATGCGAGCGAGCGCGAGCCCGATGACTGCGGACGCCAATGCGATCAGCGGGAACTTCCAACTGGTGAATGGCTTGACCAAGATCTCCGCAGGGACGGTCACGACGAGTAAGATTGGCAATAGGTATGAGAAGCCGAATTGCAGGATCTCGCCCATCTCCCATTTCGCCGGGTTGACGCCGTTGTAAATGCTCCGCGGATATCGGGCGAAGATCGTGATGTAGAACCAGAAGTCGTACAGACCTTGATTGCGGCCGAGCCAAATGCTGGTGCTCGCCAGGACCATCATCAGGCTGTAAAAAAATGCAACTCCCACGCCGAGATACAGCACATACAGCCCGACCTGCCAGACAGCGATCGGATGTCCCAAACTGATCAGAGCGTAAATCAGCAGCGAGAGGGCCAGCAGAATCTGATTGAACATCGCGAGGTCCATTTTCTCGAACGAGATCAGGAATTGCGTATCGATCGGCTTGAGCAGCGCGAAGTCCAGATTGCCGGACCGAATCAATTCCGAGAAGTTCGCGGCGTTGGGCATGAAGAACGCCTCGACCAGCGCGTTGATTAACATGCCGGTCGCCATGAACGCGAAGTATTCTGGCCGCGACCAGTCGCCGATCGCTGGGACGTTGCGATAGATGATCTCGAACAGCGTCAGTTGTGCCGCGAACCAAAACATCCGCGTCAGGATGGTGATGACGAAGTTGCCGCGAAATGTCAGCTCACGAATGAGCGCATTGCGGAAGAACATCAGCCAGACACTGAGGTAGTATCGCATGATGGCGTTCGATAGCAGAGAGCCGGAGCAAGCGGTAGTCTGCTCCGTTCTCCTGTCTGGGCAAGTTGGTTTTTGAGGATGCGTCGTTTGTAGGGGATTGACGATTGATGAATAAGGATTGTTGATTGTTGAAAGAAGACGAAGATGCCTGGAACCCAGATGCTTCAACATCAACAATCAACAATCCTTGTTCATCAATCGTCAATCCCCGA
>JAYVSP010000947.1:0-7870 GCA_043775215.1 Planctomyces sp.
TTCTCGCTCGACGTCGATCATGGCATGGTCCTGTGAGTCGTACTGAGTTCGTTTCAGACGACACAGAAATACCAACGAAAACGCCTCGCAGTATCACTACTGCAAGGCGTGACGACATGTGGCGAGATGTGGCGAGTTCGTGACGAGTTCGTGACGAGTTCAGACGGTGATGTCGTCGCGGTAGGCGTCCGGGAGGCAGTCGAGAGCCAGTTTCACCGACTTCGTTGTCGAGTCCGGATGCTGGCGGTAGGTGCCATCGCCTCTTCGGCGAGCGAATGTTTTGAGACTCCGGCAATCTAGGTTCAGCCGCGCAAATACTTTCAACCAATCCGACGGCGAACGTGCGATCGACCAGTTGAGGGGCTTGATGTCCGACAGCAACCACTCCAAGGTCCGCAGTTCTTCGATTGCCACCAGCGCTTCCAGTCGCGCGAGTTCTGCCGCCGTGACGGCTCGCATTGCATGTTCGCAGGCGGCGCACTCCGCGCGGAATTGTTCGCTACCGGCCTGCGGAATGTCGGAGCGAGGTTGACCGTCACTATCCACTCTGAAAATCAATCGAGCGCAAGCTTCGGTGGCGATGAGGGCTTGTTCGCTCACTGCCCCAAACGCGGTGACAGGATGATCGTGTGCGGCATCAAGCAACGGACTGTCATACACAAACGGCGTCAACGAATTGATGTTTGCCGCCTTGATACACGAATCAATCCGACCCCCGTATTCCTCGTACTTCAGTTGCCAGTCCTGTATCTCGCCATAGAGCGCCTGTATTTGTGTTGGGTTGCCGGGTCGCTCCGCTTCGCCGATGTCGTCATCACTCCAACCGTCGCAAAAAACGAAAAACTCGCTTCGCAAAGTGCGGAGTTGATCAATCAGTATTCGCGCGAGTCGAAACGCATACTCCACATCTTTGATCGTGCAAAGAGCCTTCGCGTTTTCCGCCATAATGGTCGGCCTCCTGTTGCCGGAGTCCTGAAGTGAAAACAACGCGGGAAGCGAATCAGGAAGTTCGCTTGTCGGATGCCTCCTATCCCGCGTCGTGTGCCAGTGTATCGGATCAACCGCACGCCTTCGCCGCTTCGATGGCGAGCTTGTCCATCTTGCGACTGTACCGCGCGGTCATATCTGGTTGTGCGTGACCGAGCGTCGCTTGAGCCGCTTCGATGCCGATGCTGTCCCGAATCGCAGTCGCTTTAGTGTGTCGCAGGCAGTACGGCACGAACGGCGGAACTCCGGCGGCGATGCAGGCAGCTTTCACCGTGTTGGAGAATGCCGCACGGCCGAACGGAAACAGTGGGCCAGTGGGTGGGCATCGCCGCAAGATCAATTGCGACTGCGGGCCGAAAAACAGTTTCCGAGACAAGCCGCGATTCGCGTTTTTATGGTCCTTCAAATCGGCAACCCACACCTCGCCCGTGGTGTCGATGCGTGCCATCGTCAGGGCGAGCAATTCTCCCGGTCGAGCTCCCGTTGCTCGCATCAGGTCGAATAGGTCACGGTACTGCTCACGCCGCTTGCCGCGTTGCATCAGCAAGTGTTGTCGCACGGCATCGAGTTGTTCGTCGCCGATCGCTTCACGCCGCTTGTGATCGGGGGCCGCAGTGTGGCCAGCTTTCAACGGCGGGACGGCTTGCAGAGTTTGCCACGTCGTCACGGGGATCAGTCCGTCCCCCACTCCCCACTTGAAAATTCTGCGAACTCGGTTGATCGAAGAATTGCAGAATCCTCGCGACCATCCCTGAGCTACGTACTGCTTTTGAACCGCTTTGAGGTTCAGCGGCGAGAAATCTTTCGCAGGCGTGAGTGCGAACAATTCGCGCACAGGCCGAATCGCGGATTTGAAGCAATCCACTTCGTCTGTCAGCTTGCCGTTTTTGACGTAGTACGTTTCGGCATGCCGCATGAAGGCGAGCAGCAACTCGGCCACGGACAAACCGGAATCTGCCTCGGCGGATTTCGTGGTAGCGTTACCACGATTGGCGAGCGGATCGACCGATTGGCAGATGAGCTGGCTGTACTTGATGCGGCTTTCTTCGCTACCGAAAGGACCAAGATAGTGGTCCTTTCCAGCAATTCGGCAACGTGCTTGACCAGTTTTTTTGTGGAGCAAATACGACGGGAGGACGTTCTTTTTTCGTGGCATAGTGCGGGTTCCTTTTCATTTCGTGGTAGAACTACCACGATTGAATCAGGTTTTTCACCGCACTGCCGACCATCGGCAGGTAACATAACTCGTTTCGGCGTCAGTCATTGCCCAGGACAGGAATCGAACCTGCACGTCCGTAAGGACACTAGCTCCTGAAGCTAGCGCGTCTGCCAATTCCGCCACCTGGGCTTCCGATTGTGGGGCGAGAGCATAGGGGCTGTTGTATTGCGAGGCAAGTGGCGATGCACTTGCCTTTTTCTCGACGCCCCGCGTGGCTGCTCCGCAATTCGACATCTGTGCCTGCGATCTGAACACGGGCGATGAAACGACTGGCATGTCATGCAGATCGGGGCAATGTCGGTAGAGTTTCTGCGAGATTCTGAAAGCGTTTTTCAGCGTGAAATCCCAGCAGAAATTGATTTTTTTAGCGGTGATCGGCATCCGGTGCGGAGAGGCCCTGTTGTCTTCGGCACAATGGTTGCAAATCTCCCCTTTGCTACTGCGCCAGGAGTGCTGTGACCTGGAATTGAAGCGGGGCACTCAATCTAACGGATGATGGATCGCCAATGGCGAAGGATGAATCGGACGGGTGATGGCGTGGGATGTGAAATGGTCAGAACTGAAGCAGCGATTGGCGGCGTGTGTCACGGAACGGCACCGTCGTGAGCCGCGTGCGGTTTGGAAACGCCAGGAGATCGGGCGGTTGGTTCTGATCGAGTTAGCGAAATTGGGGTTCGACTGTATTTCGACTGTATTTCGACTGGATTTCGACTGGATTTCGCTGGATCGCCTGACTGACATCAAGCACGCTCTGCTCGTAACATATCGACTGATTCGAGCAGGTGGGCGGACGTGGCGGATCGACCCCGATCATTGTTTAGAAACTGAAGAATGTGATTCGGAACCGGCTGGGTCGGCGAGTTGCGATCTTAAATAGCGTGGCGGCTGCTTTGGTTGCGACGTTGCCAAAAGCCGAACCTCATGTCGTAGGTTCGGGTGCTTTCGTTATGCCTCGTTAACGATAGAGGAGCCGATTAAGATGTTGCGAAGGTATCTTACATTTCTCATGTTAGGACTGCTGTTGTCCTGGGTGGCGATCAGGGCTAACGCTCAAGATAACCCCGCCGGTACGGACACGCCAACTGCTGCGGCAGCAGCGCCCGATTCGGCCGCCCCTGTTGCGACGCCGGCCGCGGTTCCCGAGTTGCCTGCATACTTCACAGGAACCAATCCTCCAGTTCCCGCGCCGGCGCTTTGGCCGGATGCTGGCGGCGGTGCTGCCGGCTACTGGACGACGCCATCGGCGGGGCCAGTTGGTGACGGCGATCCAAAGGCAATGACTCCGGACAAACTCTACGATCGCGTTGCTCACAATGTTTTTTCGATCAACATGGTCTGGGTGCTGATTGCCGGCTTCCTGGTCATGTTCATGCAAGCGGGATTCATGTTGGTTGAGGTCGGTTTGTGTCGCGCTAAAAACGGTGCCCACACTGCGGCCATGAACCTGATGGTCTACCCGCTGGGTTGCATCGCGTTCTGGGTGTATGGTTTTGCACTCGGTTGGGGCAACTGGTTCAACGGTCCAGTGGCACCGGGCTGGTATTCGTCACTTGGGCCAGGCACATCCATTTTGAATGGTGGCATCGGGATTGGCGAGGATCCTGCGGCACCGGGCGTGTTCACCTACGGCCTATTGGGGACAAAGGGTTTCTTCTTGAACGGCATGGATGACGTCAGTGTCATGGCCCTGTTCTTCTTCATGATGGTCTTCATGGACACGACCGCCACGATTCCCACGGGAGCGATGGCCGAACGTTGGAGTTGGAAAAACTTCTGTCTCTATGGTCTGTGGGTCGCTCTGCCTTATTGCATCTACGCAAACTGGGTGTGGGGCGGTGGATGGTTGGCTCAGGCCGGAAAGAATTGGGGGTTGGGACACGGAGCGGTGGACTTTGCAGGCTCAGGCGTGGTTCACGCGATGGGCGGTGCCATCGCACTGGCGGGAGCTATCTGCATTGGGCCACGAATCGGGAAGTTCGTGAATGGCAAGCCCGTGCCGATCCCCGCGCACCACATTCCCATGGTGATTGCCGGCACATTCATCTTGGCGTTTGGTTGGTTCGGGTTTAATCCCGGCTCGACGCTATCCGGCACGGACCTGCGCATCAGCGTGGTCGTAGTCAACACGATGCTGGCTGGTATTACCGGTTCGATTGCCACGATGGCCTGGTTGATGCTCAGAGGCATGAAGCCCGATCCTTCGATGATGTGTAACGGCATGTTGGCCGGTCTGGTGGCGATCACGGCCCCGTGTGCGTTCGTGGATTCTTGGGCGGCAGTCGTAATTGGCCTCATCGCCGGTGTGCTGGTTGTGGAAAGCGTGTTCTTCTGGGAACGTCGCGGAGTTGACGATCCGGTCGGCGCGATTTCGGTTCACGGTGTGAACGGCACTTGGGGCGTGATTTCGCTCGGCATCTTCGCCAACGGCAAGTATGGCATGGGCTGGAACGGAGTGGTTCGCAAGGCTTTTGACGAGAACCTGGACACCGATGGCGTCCTGACGGATGGTGTTCGCGGCATTCTGTTCGGCGATGCTTCGCAGTTGTGGGCTCAGTTGCTGGATGCTGGAGTGGTGTGGGTTTTTGGATTCACGATGGCTTTCGTCTGGTTCAAGATCAGCGACAAAATCACGCCGTTGCGTGTCAGCCGCGAGATCGAGATCGAAGGATTGGACGTTCCGGAAATGGGTGCTCACGCCTACCCGGATTTCTCCAGTCACTCAAGCTAGTCTGTCATGGTCTGGAGCGGCGTCCGCGTCTCAATGACTGCGGACGTCGCTCCCTTCTCATTTCCCACACATTTGTAGGAACGAAAACATGAAAAAAATCGAAGCCATCATCCGGCATTTCAAATTGGAAGACGTGAAGCAGGCTCTGACCGCGATCAGCGTGATTGGCATGACTGTGACGGAGTGCAAAGGTTTCGGCCGCCAAAAGGGCCAAAAAGAGCAATATCGCGGCGCGGAGTACACGGTCGACTTCCTGCCGAAGACGAAGGTCGAAGTCGTCGTCAGTGACTCTCAAGTTCAAGCAGCGGTCGACGCGATTGTCGCCGGGGCTCGCACAGGGAAAATCGGCGACGGCAAAATCTTTGTGTCGAATCTGGAAGATGTGATCCGTATTCGCACCGGTGAAGCCGGTGAGGTCGCGGTTTGATCGTCGTCAATCTCTTCGGATGCAATATGCACAAATCAGCCCGACTGCTTTCGAGCAGCCGGGTTTTTTCGTTTGAAGCTGTCTTAGAATAACTCCGTAGCGCCGCGAAGTGGCAAAGTGTGGCGGGGCATTCCGCGTCGTGAATTGCGAAGTGGAGCGTCGCACCACAATGATGGCTCTGACGGCCGATCAAGCGTCCTTCCACGGCTGACGTGTATTGTCGAAACGGCATCAGTACACTCCCAGTCCACGCTTCGAAATAAGCTCGGCCGAGTCGCCGTTCTCGGTGAACTTGGTTTGGATACGACGTCGTACGCCCGCGAGCAGTCGTTATGCCTCGTGAACGAAAGATGAATCCTAAGATGGCTCGGAGATTAATGACATTTTTGTCGATCGGTCTGTTGTTTTCATTGATGAGTGGCGTAAGCCTGGCCCAAGACGAGAAAGACGCAAAGTCGCCTGAAACTCCGGCAGCAGTGGCTGCGGAATCGGCGCCGGCCGTAGCGAGCGGTGCCCCTGTGGCATCGGCCAGGCCCGCGACGCCCCATCTCGCCGGAACGTACGACACCGGCTCAATCGCTTGGCTGCTCGTCAGCGCGGCGCTTGTCTTCTTCATGATGCCCGGACTCGCGTTGTTCTACGGAGGCATGGTCCGAGCGAAGAATCTGCTGAATATGTTCATGTGCGTGATGGTCTGCGTGCCCCTGATTTGCGTGCAATGGGTCGCCTATGGATACAACATGGCGTTCGCTGTTACCTCGGCGATTGCCGTGGATGCCGGTAAAAACGATGACGGTACTGACAAGCCCAAGCTCAGCTATCTCGGTTGGGATCCGGGGTTGGTGTTCTTCAAGTCGTTTGGCGAGGTGGCGCCGGCCGATGGTCCCAACAGCTACGGCAAGATCGTGACCACCGGTGATACGACAGGAGCGGCTGCGACGGGTGTTCCAGAACTCTTGTTCGCAATGTTTCAGATGATGTTCGCGATCATCACGCCGGCCCTAATCGTCGGGGCGATCGCCGAACGAGTGAAATTCAGTGCTTGGTGCCTGTTCGTCGTTCTGTGGGCGACGATCGTCTACGACCCCGTATGTCACTGGGTCTGGAACGTCAACGGCTGGCTTTTTCAGAAGGGAGTGCTGGACTTCGCCGGTGGAACGGTGGTGCATGTGCTGGCGGGAGTGTCGGCCTTAGCGTTGATCCTGATCCTACCCAAGCGGCGTGGCTATCCTGGGCCGCAATTCGTACCACACAGCATTGGATGGACTCTGTTAGGGGCCGGCATGTTGATGGTCGGTTGGTTCGGCTTCAATGCAGGTTCGGCCATCGCTGTCGGGAAGGATTTTTTGCCGGTTGCGGGAGCGACCGCCGTCATGGCCTTCGCCGCGACCGCCATTGCCGGAAGTGCAGCGTCAGGGTCGTGGATGGTTGCCGAATGGTTCGTGCTCGGAAAACCAACGGCTCTGGGAGTTGGCTCCGGGATGGTCGCGGGACTCGTCGTAATCACTCCCTGTGCAGGACATGTGAGTCCGGGTGCTGCGCTGCTCATCGGCCTCATTGGCGGTGTGGTGTGCTTCTTCGCGGTCTTAGCGAAGCAGAAAATCAAATACGACGACTCGCTCGATGTGGTGGGGGTCCACGGTGTCGGCGGTGCGCTGGGAGCTTTGCTCGTCGGTATCTTTGCCGTGCGGCCGGTGATGGGGGGCGTCGACCAACTTTCGCTGCAGGTCCAGGGCCTCCTGTCCACTGGAATCTATGCTTTCGTCTGCACGTTCATCATTGGAATGCTGATTCACAAGACAATCGGCTTCACCGTAGATGAACAGACGGAAGACGAAGGACTCGACTTGAAGGAACACGGCGAATCGGCCTACCGCCTTCAATGACGAATACGGAAAGATTTGCTCACTCAACAACGCATTTCACCTCGCCGACAGAAACCGTGACGGCGGCATTTACAGGAATGATCTCATGAAAAAAATCGAAGCAATTATCCGGCATTTCAAACTCGAAGACGTGAAGGCCGCGCTGACCAACATTCAAGTGGTTGGCATGACCGTGACTGAGTGCAAAGGCTACGGTCGCCAGAAAGGGCACAAGGAACAGTACCGCGGCGCGGAATACACCGTGGACTTCCTGCCGAAGACGAAGCTCGAAGTCGTCGTCAGCGACGGGCAAGTTCAAGCGGCCATCGACGCGATTATGACGGGTGCGCGTACGGGCAAGATCGGTGACGGCAAAATCTTCGTGTCGAATCTCGAGAATGTGATCCGCATCCGCACCGGTGAGGCCGGTGAGGTCGCGGTCTGACTCGATCGTCATCAGCAATTCCTCCAGCGATGACCGCCCGGTCGCTTTCACGCGCCCGGGCTGTTGACATTGTCACCACGGCGGAATTGACACTGTCGGCGGCTTAGGACCGGCGCAGAAATAACTGTCAGATGTCGCTGAACTCGCCAGAGTTCAGATCCGAAGTCTGGCGACTTCGGCTACGACAGTTATTGATGCG
>JAYVSP010000948.1:0-2918 GCA_043775215.1 Planctomyces sp.
TTCTCGCTCGACGTCGATCATGGCATGGTCCTGTGAGTCGTACTGAGTTCGTTTCAGACGACACAGAAATACCAACGAAAACGCCTCGCAGTATCACTAATGCGAGGCGTGACGACATTTGACGAGTTGTGTCGAGTTGGTGACGACTTGGTGACGAGTTCAGACGGTCATGTTGTCGCTGTAGCTGGCTGGCAGGTCGCCCAAAGCAAGTCTGACGGACTTGCTCGTCGAACCAGGATGCGACCGATACGGCCCGTCTTTTCGTCGCCGTTCAAAAGTCTTCAGACTTCGGCAGTTCACGTTCAGCTTGGCAAAAACCTTGAGCCAGTCTGATGGCGAGCGAGCGATTGACCATCCTGTTTCTACCAGCAGCGACTTGGGAGCGGCCAGCGAATCAACATCGTTCGCAAGAGACTCCCATTGTTCGCGCGTTGGTGAGTCGGCGGGTTTGAAGCAGATGCGACCAAGCCATACAAGAATCGTATGAAACAAGCGTGTTTGCTCTTTGTCTTCTCGTGCGACCGCTCGCGTATACCAGCCTTGGATGTCCTGCGCGCGTAATATGCTCGCCGCGCGGTCCTTCAAAAAACGCTTGTCTTGTCGCTGAAACACGGCCTTGGCCAACTCCCGTAAGCGGTCAGCCAGTTCGTGCAGTTCCGTCGCGGATGGTCCAGGTGTCGCACGCCATGCCTCGTTTTCCGCCGCACGTTCCGCGTCCGTCTGAGTTATCGCTGGCATGATTTCAGCCTCCTGATGCCGAGTCCTGAAAAAGAACAACGCGGGAAGCCGTTCAGGAAAGTCGGCTTGTCGGATGCCTCCTATCCCGCGTCGTGTGAAGTGTAGCCGATCAGCCGACGGCAGCGGCGGTTGATGCGGCCAGCGAATCCATCTTGCTGCTGTAGTGCTCGGTCATGTCGATTGCGGAATGTCCCAAGAGGGCTTGCGTCGATTCGATTCCGCGTTGCTCCCTCACGCGAGTCGCGGCCGTATGTCTCAGCCAATGTGGCGTCCAGCAGTGTTGCTCCCGCCATTCCTTGGCCAGCTTGGGAATCATCCGCAATTTCTCCGGCATCTTGAACGCCACTTCGCAAGCCCGCGTGATCGCTCGGCAGTAGGCGCAGCGTGTCATCGCAAACAACCGCTTGTCAGGATCGGCCGAGAGATACCGCTTGAGGATCAGTTGCGACTTGGGACCGAAATGCAGCGTCCGCGATTTTCCTTTGTGCTGGCACTTGTGATCGACCAACTTGGCGGACCACACATTGCCCGTGCGGTCGATCATCGCCGTCGTGAGCATCAGCAGTTCACCGCTGCGTGCTCCGGTCAGCAGTTGCAGGTCGATCAGGTCGCGGACCAGCGGCCGAACTTGTTCTTTCACAGCGTCGATTTGCTCTTGAGCAACCGCCGTTCGCGGTGGCAGGTCGCGGGCCTCGGTTCTGCCAGCCAATAACGGCGAGACGGCTTCCAATCGTTGCAGTGTTTCCACCGGAACCATCTCGTTCTCGACTCCGAACCGGAACATGCGGCGAATCTTCCCGATGTTGCTGTTGATCGTATTCCGAGCCAAGCCCGCTTCCACCATTTTGGCGCGGACGGCTTTCAGAGCCAGCGGGCCGAAGTCTTTCGCCGGAGTCAACCCGTACAACTCACGGAGCGGTCGCACGGCGGCGCGGATGCAATGCTGCTCACTGGTCGGTTCGCCATTTTTGACGTAGTGCCGCTCGGCGTAGGCCAGAAACGCGACGATCAACTCCGCGATGCTGGGGCCGGGATCATCGGACTCCGTACCACGATTCGTACCACGATTCGTACCGGCCAGCGGGTCGATTGGGATTCCCGATGCGAACTTGGCGATCAGTTCGGCGTACCGGAGGCGGCTTGCCTCGCTGCCATACGGGCCAAGGTAGTAGTCTTTCCCGTTGATCCGGCAACGGGCTTGTGGTTCGCGACCACGGACTTTGCGACAAAGGTACGACGGTAAAGCATTGTGTGGACGTGGCATAGTGCGGTTCCCTCGTTTCGTGGTACGTGTACCACGATTCAACTGGGTTTTTCACCGCACTACCGAACGTCGGCAGGTAACGTAACTCGTTTCGGTATCAGATACTTTTGGAAAATCGGGCTGGCGGGATTTGAACCCACGACCTCTTGCACCCCAAGCAAGCGCGCTAGCCAGACTGCGCTACAGCCCGAATGAGATTTCTCTCACGCCTTGCGACCGAACGCAGGGTTCGGAAAGGCGGGAGAGTTATGGCAACACTGTTCGTGAATTACAAGCGCGGGTGCCAGCGGCGGTGTCGGGGTGTCGGGCGAGAAGTGTTGGACGCGGACTTATGTGGTCGGAGCGTTGGTGGTTTCCGTCAGGAATTGTCGGGCGGCGGCGCGGCGCTGCTGGTGGATGCGGGGATCACCTTCAACCTCCTTGGCTTCTTGACGCAGTTCTTCCGGCGTCATTCGCAGTGAGCGTTCAAAACGCCAGCGTTGCAGGAAGTAGTCGGCCACGCCCCAAGCGAGCAGCGTGATCGCGACGGACGATATGAGTCGCGCGGAGGCCGTGCCGATTGTTGACAGCCGGCCCATCAATTCCACTTCGGCACCGTTAATCAGGTGCGGCCATTCGTCGACGATCACTTTGCCCCCAACGGTCATGACCAACGACAGCTTCAGAAGCCCGATGAGTCCGCGACTAATCGTTGTCGCCGACAGTAATCGCGACAAACCGGTCAACAGAGATACGCGATTCAGTTGCGGCAACAGGTGATGCGGTTGCCAGAGCCAGCCGACTTGTGCGAAGTGTGCTAGCAACACCGCGCCGCTTGCGATCAGCAATGGAGTGCCGACTTGCGCTAGAGACCACGTCGTCAATCGGCGGACAAGATCCACGGCAGATTCGGATTGAAGCAGGTCGTGGCCGGAAC
>JAYVSP010000949.1:0-2631 GCA_043775215.1 Planctomyces sp.
CTCGACCACACCCTACGTTTGAAAAACTAGCCAGCCCTGTTAGTAGTACGAAATCATGTTTGCTCTCCCAACGTAGCTCAGTACGCTCGTAACTCAAACAAACTCCCTCGGAGTAATAGCAGGTGAACTGATGAAGGACTCCGCCGCTGCCATCATTCGTGAAGCGACCGCCGCAGACGTCCCGGCGATTCTCGGCTTGATCCGCGAATTGGCCGAGTACGAAAGGTTGCTGGATATGGTCGTTGCGACAGAAGCATCGCTGCATCAATCGCTTTTTGGCTCGCGTCCATTTGCGGAAGCACTGATGGCGGAGATCGGTGGTGAGGCTGTCGGCTTCGCACTGTTCTTTCATAACTTCTCGACGTTCCTCGGTAAGCCGGGTGTGTACTTGGAAGACCTTTTCGTCCGTCCGTCCTTTCGTGAACGAGGCGTCGGTAAGTTGTTATTGATTCGCGTCGCTCAGATTGCAGTCGAACAAGACTGCGGCCGGATGGAGTGGTCTGTGTTGAACTGGAATGAACCGGCCATTCGTTTCTATGAAAGTCTGAGTGCAAAGCCGCTTGCAGATTGGACCATGTACCGCCTGACGGGGGACGCGTTGCGGCAACTGAGTGACCAGTGATCGCTGTTATCCTGCCGATCGTCATAAGCTGCGCAACCGTCTTTGGGAGTGCTTCACTTGGTGGAAGAACTCAGAGGACTGGACCTCCCCGCTCGCCAAATGAAGCCACTTTGCGGCAATTTCAACGCTCCTTGAAGCGGAGTCACTCGCATCGCTCGATTCGCATGCTACGTTCAGCGCGTTGCTTTGTGCGGCGTGGCGCCAATCGTTGCCGAAGGCCGGTGGAACGCGGTTTGAACAATCGGCCTACTTGTCGCGATCGGCAGAAAATGCTTGAGCGGTGGCTGCCGCAGGAACGGCATTCGGTAGGAATCTCGCCGCTCAGGCAGAAACTGCGCCGATAACTTGATCGCTTGAAGCCAATGAGGTTGAGACCTGTCTGCTTGAGTCACCGCATGTTGATTTCACAGTCACGAATTGTTTCGTCGATCACTTGGCTCTTGGCCGGTCTCGCCACACTGGTTTGGTTGCCTCGCTTGCTGGGCACTGAACCGACCGCCGAGAAGGGGCAACGACCCACGGCGAGCATCGTCGATATCACCGAATTGCTCGACGACCGGGACGACGCCGAAGTATCCATTGATACAGACGATCCTCAGGTCAATCATCCGAGTGAAGGCGGCGCCGCTCCACGGGAGGAAGTTCCTGAACTGCGTTTGCTCGGCCCGCTGGAAGCCGATTTGACGGGCTCGCCTGCCGAAGCTGAGGCTCAGGAGCCGCCGGAATCTTTGCCAAACGACGACTTCCCGCCGTTGACACTGAAACGACAACCGGCACCCATGCCAGCGGTCGAGGAAGAACCGCTCGATCCTGTGCCGCATTCGTCGAATCGACCGGCCGGACCGCCGGAACTGGCGGTGCCAGAGTTGGCCGTGCCGTCGACTCCCGCCCCGAACGGCCTGATCGTTCCACTACCGGCGGCTGGACTGGCTGTGAAGTATTGGGTCGTCAGCACACGCTGTTGCCGACAGACTACAGATCGCTGCGGAATTGCTTGCCGATTCACGTGCCATGCCGTCACGAACGATTGCCAAATCCAGCCGGTCGAGATCGAAACCTTGTTGAGTTCGCTCGTGCCGCGAGCCCCAGTGTGTATCTTCACCCACGGCAGCTTCACCAATTGGGAAGAAGTGTGGGAAGATGCGGACCAGACTTCGCGATGGCTTCGCAGTCCTTGCCCGCAGGCACCGTTGAACGTGATCTATTTCACGTGGCCGAGTGAGGGAGTCTTTGCGATGGCCACCAACAACGCGCTGACCACACCGGTCCCGAACTTCGATTTCGCGATCTTGGGCCGCCGTGCCGAAGTCAATGGCTTCTATCTGGCCGATCTGATTGGTGCGCTCCCGCCCGACAACCCGGTCAGCTTAGTGGGGCACAGTCTTGGCGCGCGAGCGATTACTTCCGGCTTGCATTTGTTGGGGGGCGGCGCGGTTCAGAAACAGGTTCGCTGGAATCCGGCCGACTGTGGCAATCGTATCCGAGTGGTGCTGGCCGCTGCCGCAATCGACCACGATTGGCTGAATCCCGGAGAGCGTTACGGCTGTGCTCTCCAGCGCGCCGAATGCCTGTTGAGCCTGCGCAACGGATGCGATTTGGCGTTGTCGCTGTATCCGCTGCGGAGGCCGTTCTCCAGCCGCGCGCTCGCACGATCAGGATTCACACGCAAGGATCAACGCCGGTTGGGCGAGCATGTCTGCCAAGTGTCGGAATTGGACGTAAATCCGCTGCTCCACAAACACCACAGTTGGCCGTACTACATCCGTTGCTCGGAGATCGCCGCCGCGATTTCGCCGTACGTGTACTTTGAGTCGCTGGGGCAGCGCTGACCTTGAGCCAACGGCGATGGGTAGGTTGGGGGCTCCGACCAGACCTGGATTTGGCAACTCTTGGATCGGTCGGGACAGAGCCCTGGGGTGATGCAAAGTTGAAGTTGACGAAGCTTTGTCATCGGGCGGGATTTGTTTCTTGTCTTCCGGCCCGAAGGGTCGCAACTCGATAGCCCAGGG